>NZ_DFDO01000327.1:2888-10959 GCF_002367915.1 Acinetobacter sp. UBA3025 | reverse complement strand
GCTCGTTTTTTTTTGTTTATTAAAAGCTATTGAAAATGATAGCCCAACTTCATACCGACGACCCAAACATCGTTATCATCTACTGCAGATAAGCCTACGAACTGGGGTATAACAGCGTTTGAATTTGTTTTAGGCTTTTGGAATTTTAAATAATACATTCCTGTAGCGAAATCCCAGTGTTTTTGAAAATTCTGAAAATATCCTAAACCCACTCCCCAATAACCATCACTCGGATTCAAGGTAGAAGCTGGATTTCCCGTACCTGAGTCCCATAAGATTTCAAAAGAATTAATCATAGAGGAAGGCCATTGATGTGCGATTCCAAGTTTGGCCGACCATTGATCCTCCTGATAATCGATCATCTTGATATCTTTTATTTCAGGAAACTCCAAAGCGGCATAATCAATCACTGCACCGAATTTCGGTGGTTGAATGACAAGATCTTGCCAATTTACCCAGCGTAAACTCGCATAAAAAATATTCTGAGAGGGAAGTCCGCTCTGAATATCTAAATTAATAGATTGAGGTGTTTGTACTTTCGTAAAGCTTGACGTAGGTATACCGACTGTAATTGATTCTGTGGTTTCCAGTTGATGGTTTATAGCTGAACGATAAGTTAACGCTGTTCTAAAGAAATACTCAGGAGTTTGATAGCTCATTCCAGCGAGCCAACCCCAGGCAGCATTTTGTTCAAGCTGAACGTGATAACCATTAAAGACCGAAAAAGATTCACCTACCAAACTTAGATTACCTTCTAAGGTCTGATAACTCAGTCCTGCATAGAGATTCCAGTTTCGATCAGGCTGATATCCAAGAATGGAAGTCAGATTATGACTATCAAACTCAATATCGGCTGCTTCAATCTCTGTAGGTTCACCTGCAAAAACTGGACTATATTGATATGCGACATCCACATGGAAAGGCTGATCGTAAATGAGACCCCAAGAGATCTGAGGATGAAGCTGTAGTTTTAATGCAGCATTGGCAACCAGCTGATTATTCGCAAGCTGACCCGTAGAAAAATCCTGAATACCTAATTGTTCTAATATTTCGGTATGCTGTACTTGACCACTAACATTAGGATGCGTCCAGGCAAATGAGACTTCAGCATAATGATCCTTTTCAAAAAAGGACTGGATGGTTTGATTAGATTGCTCAAAAGCGGCAGCAAAACTTGTCCCAGAAAAAATCAGTCCACATCCCAAGAGGGAAAATTTGTAGCTCATCATTAATATAATTTATTTATTGAATTATACTGTGATTATGCTTGATTTTTAATGAAATAATCTACTGGTAAAATTGAAAAAAGAGGCGATAGGCCTCTTCAATTTAGAAAGTACAATCCATATTATTCATCTGGATAAGCCACTTTTTTAAGTGCCTTGATGTCCGCATCTGGTGAGCATAAAGAAATAAACTCATAACCATAACCACGTAATAAGTGGCCTTTACGTACTGCAATCCAGGTAGTATTTACCCCAAAAATATCGGTTTTGATCTGTTTTAGGCGATAGTCACGTTCTGGATCATAAGCCAGATCATTGACAATGCCAACACCCATGTTGAGCTCGACATAAGTTTTAATAACATCAGCATCCAGAGCTGACATTACAATATCCACATCTACACCGGCTTCTTCAAAGGCTGAGTCGATTTTAGAACGGCCAGTAAAACCACCATGATAAGTAATAATCGGATAGCCAGCGAGGTCTTCAATACGTACCTGTTCTTTGCTATTTAGCGGGTGATTTTGCGGCGTAATAATACTGTGCTGCCAGTTATAATAAGGCACACTCGCCAGATTTTCCTCAGTCGTTAAGGCTTCAGTCGCAATCCCGATATCTGCTTCACCTTGAAGTAGCATTTCAGTAATTTCCATTGGACTGGCTTGTTGCAAAATCAGATGAACTTTCGGAAATTCTTTTTTGAACTGATTTACGATTGGTGGTAATACATAACGTGCTTGGGTATGCGTCGTTGCAATCGTTAATGTACCTTCATCGACCTTGTTAAAGTCATCTGCAAGACGTTTAATATTGTCTGCATCAACCAGCATGCGCTCCACAATTCCGAGCAGTGCCTGACCTGGTTCAGTCAGACCGAGTAGACGCTTACCTTTACGGATGAACAGCTGTACACCAAGTTCATCTTCCAGGTCTTTAATATGCTTACTCACACCCGATTGTGAGGTATACAGTGCTGCAGAAGCTTCAGTTAAATTAAATTTTTGACGAACAGTTTCTCGAATAATTCTTAATTGTTGGAAATTCATTTTCTATATACCCTATAAGCGGATGGGGCTGAAATGGCCCCATCTGAATGTTTCTTAAGCAACCTGATTTGCAAATAAATGCAGGTTAAGTGGACTTAACCATACGGTCTGATTTGGTCGGAATTGATGCGCTCGCGCTTCTTCAGGCGTCAGTGAAATTTCAATCAGGTTACCCTGACGGTCATTCAGTTCTGCAACGACTTTACCGGCAATCCATAATTCACGAATAAAGGTCGCCTGAATTGCATTGTCCTGTGGCTGAGCGGAGATACGCAGTTCATCAGGGCGGGCAAATACAATGACATCACCTTGTGGATGCTGTTGTGCCGCATCAAATTGGATGCGATCTTCACCCAACTGAATGATGCCGCCATTATTCTGACCTTCGAAACGGTTGGCTTGACCCAAGAAGTCGAACACGAATGGCGTTTTCGGGGTTTCATATACTTCACGTGGTGAACCAATCTGTTCGACATTCCCTTTGTTCATCACCACAATTTGATCTGCAACTTCCAGTGCTTCTTCCTGGTCATGCGTCACGAAGATAGAAGTGATATGCAGCTCATCATGCAGGGTACGTAACCAGCGACGCAGTTCTTTACGCACTTTGGCATCTAGCGCACCAAAAGGTTCATCTAGTAATAGTACGCGTGGTTCAACCGCTAGGGCACGCGCAAGCGCAATACGCTGACGCTGACCACCAGACAATTGAGCAGGGTAGCGATCTGCCAGAAAGCCCAGTTGAACCAGATCCAATAAACGGGTAACACGTTTCTTGATTTCAGTCTCTGATGGACGGGTTGAACGTGGGCGAACACGTAAACCGAATGCCACGTTGTCATACACTGTCATATGACGGAACAGCGCATAGTGCTGGAAGACAAAACCGACTTCACGTTCACGGACATGGACGTTGGTTGCATCCTGACCTTCCAGAATGACCTGCCCCCCATCTGCAGATTCAAGACCAGCGATAATACGCAGCAGGGTGGTTTTACCACAGCCTGAAGGACCCAAAAGAGCTACTAACTGGCCATCCGGGAAATCCAGGGAAATATTATTCAGTGCATGGAATGCACCAAAGTGTTTTTCAATATTTTTAACTTGAATACTCATGTGGGCATTCCTTAAGAAACTGTTAAATCGTCATTACGTTTGTTTTGTTTTTCCTGGCGCATTTCTACCCAGGTTTTAAGCACCAGGGTCACAATTGCGAGGAGAGCCAGGAGCGAAGACACAGCAAACGCAGCACTAAAGGTATATTCGTTATAGAGAATTTCGACATGTAGCGGCAAAGTATTGGTTTCACCGCGGATATGACCGGATACTACCGATACCGCGCCGAACTCACCCATGGCACGTGCATTACACAGAATCACACCATAGATTAGACCCCATTTAATATTTGGCAGGGTCACTTTCCAGAAGGTTTTCCAGCCTGATGCACCGAGTACAATTGCAGCTTCTTCCTCTTCAGTGCCTTGAGCTTCCATTAAAGGAATCAATTCACGCGCTACGAAAGGTACCGTAATAAATATAGTCGCCAAAACAATTGCGGGTACGGCATACAGGATCTTAATGTCATTATCCATTAACCAGCTGCCCATCCAGCCTTGGGTACCGAAAATCAGCACCAGCATCATACCGGCGATGACCGGTGATACCGAGAAGGGAATATCGATAATCGTGGTCAGGATAGACTTGCCAGGGAAGTTAAACTTCGCCACTGACCAGGCAGCAGCCACACCAAATACCACGTTTAACGGTACTGCAATTGCAGCAGTTAATAGCGTTAGTTTTACCGCAGATAATGTGTCTGGATGAACCAGTGCCTGAGTATATACGCCGACGCCTTGCTTGAATGCTTCAACAAAGACCAATACCAGCGGCAGAATCAGGCAGCTTAAAAAGAAGATCAGCGCAATTGTGAGCAGGGTATAACGTACCCATTTTGGCTCGCGAGTTGCATCACGGGATTGCAGCTTTTCAGCAAGTGCATTGCTGTTGGTATTTAAACTCATCGTGCAGTTCTCCCGGTACGGCGGCTAGCCCAAGCTTGTAACAAGTTAATCAGGAACAGCATCACAAATGAAATCAATAGCATCACGACAGCAATCGTGGTTGCACCCGCATAGTCATATTCTTCCAGACGCGAGATAATCATGAGTGGAGCAATTTCCGTTTTAAACGGCTGGTTACCGGCAATAAAGATGACCGAACCGTATTCACCCACGCCACGTGCAAATGCCAGGGCAAAGCCTGTAATCAATGCGGGTAGCAGAATCGGGAAAATAATTTTGGTCACGATTTGGAAGCGGTTTGCCCCGAGCGCAGAAGCAGCTTCCTCAAGTTCAGTTTCCAGATCAGACAGTACCGGTTGAACCGTACGCACCACAAAAGGAATCCCAATAAAGATCAGCGCCAAGGTAATACCTATCGGGGTATAAGCCACTTGAATACCTATTGGTTCCAGATACTGACCGATCCAGCCTGTAGGTGCATATAAAGAAGTCAGAGCAATACCGGCAACTGCGGTTGGCAGGGCAAAAGGCAGATCGACCAGTGCATCGACAATACGTTTACCCGGAAAGCTATAACGCACCAGACACCATGCCAGTAACAGGCCAAAAACTACATTAATCAAAGCAGCAATAATGGCTGAACTGAAGCTTAGCTGTAATGATTTCAAGATACGTTCAGAGCTCAGGATTTCCCATAAGCCATCCCAGCCAATGCCAAGTGATTTAATAAATACGGCAGACAGTGGAATAAGAACGATTAATGACAAATACGCTAGGGTAAAGCCTAGAGATAGACCAAATCCTGGCAGCACTCGGGATCGCTGCGACATGATTACTCCTCAAAAGAGAGAATGCTGATTGAAGACAACCAGCGAATATTAAAAATGAAATTTGCGACAAGCATAATTTGCAACATCTAAAATGCAAATTTAAAAAAATACTTGCCTTCATCAGTATTGCTGATATGTTGCATCGGCATCTCTGAATTCAGGTATTGTTTAATTTCAGGGAAGGGGCCAAAGCCCGAGGCAACATTAATATGACCGACGGCGCCCAGATTAATCGGCTGGATTTTCCAGGATTCGGCAAAAGCATGTGCATCTTCAAAACTCAGCCAAGGATCATTTTCACTGATCAGCATGATGGTCGGAACCTGAAGCTTGAGCTGATGGAAATAAGCGCTGTAATCTGTTTGGCTATCACGTGCAAAGCCATTTTCACTAAAACGGGCTGGGTTGGCCGGAGCCACCAGAACCAGTTTTTTAATTTTTCGACAAAGTTCTGGATGCTGGTCAAGTGCTGCAAGACTGGTCAGGCAGCCAAAGCTGTGCGCTACGATTTCAATATCATCTTCAATTTGCTGTACAGATTTGACAAACTGCGCTACCCAGCTACTCAGTACCGGATGGTTCCAGTCTTGCTGTTGAACACGGGAGCATTGCATCAGACCACGTTGCAACCAGGATTGCCAGTGATCATGTTCACTGCCACCTACACCTGGAACAATGAGGGTATGTATCATGCGAATGCTCCTTATCTGTTCAATGCAAAACTTATTTTGCTGTATTGGCTTTCACGATTTGATCGAAAATGCCGCCATTTTCAAAGTGAGCCTTTTGCACTTTGTCCCAACCACCAAATTCCTGATCAATCGTCACCAGTTTTAGTGGCTTGAAGACCTGACTGTACTTTGCCAGTACTTTTTCATTGCGTGGGCGGTAGAAGTTACGTGCTGAAATTTCTTGACCTAGTGGTGAGTAGAGGAAGTTCAGGTAACCTTGTGCCAGGTATTTGTTGCCTTTTTTCGCTACTGTTTTTTCTACGATCGCAACTGGTGGCTCAGCCAGAATAGACAAAGAAGGTGTGATGATTTCAAACTTGCCGGGTTGTTCACGAAGTGCCAGATGCGCTTCATTTTCCCAAGCCAGTAATACGTCACCGATACCGCGTTCAGCAAATGTCGTTGTTGAACCACGTGCACCTGAATCTAGGACTTTGGTCTGCTTATAGATTTTGCGAACAAATTCTTGTGCTTTGGCATCATTACCGCCTGGGAGGTGTTTTGCATAAGCCCACGCTGCCAGATAATTCCAACGCGCCCCACCAGAGGTTTTTGGATTTGGTGTAATGATTGCGACATTAGGTTTAACCAGATCGCCCCAGTCTTTAATATTCTTTGGATTGCCTTTACGCACCAGGAATACGATGGTTGATGTATACGGTGTAGAGTTGTGAGGCAATTTTTTTTGCCAATCCGCAGGGAGTAATTTGGCTTTTTCTGCAATAACGTCTATATCAGCAGCCAGTGCTAATGTCACTACATCAGCTTCCAGACCATCAATTACCGCACGTGCCTGTTTACCAGAACCACCATGTGACTGTTTAAAGTTAATAGTTTGGCCCGTACGGCTTTTCCAGTATTTGCCAAATTCTTTGTTGACGTCTTCATAGAGTTCACGCGTCGGATCATAAGAGACATTCAGAAAATCCCGCGCTGCTGCACCAAAAGAAGTTGCTGAAATAACAGCAGCCAAAACCCCAATTTTTAATTTTGTTGTAATGCTCATGTGAACCTCAAACTCTTACACGTTTTGTAACATGAGTGAAGAATAAACTTATTCTTTATGCATAAAAAATAATTAAAAATGAATTTTATATGAAAATAAAAGATAAGTGGATGGGTAAGTATCTGAAACAAGAATGGCCTTATTAAATAAGGCCATTAACGCTACATTTATAAAACGTTATTTTGCACTGTTTGCTTTGACGATCTGGTCAAAGATACCGCCATTGGCAAAGTGTTTTTTCTGTACCTTGTCCCAACCGCCAAACTCTTTATCAATAGTCACCAGCTTCAGCGATTTAAAGACATTGCTGTATTGTTTTAATACTGCCGCATTACGTGGACGGTAGAAATTCTTTGCAGCAACCGTTTGACCCGCAGGTGAGTACAGGTAGTTCAAATAAGCTTTAGCCAGATTTTCATTACCATCTTTCTTGGCATTCTTTTCTACAATTGCCACAGGTGGTTCAGCCAGAATAGACAGAGAAGGTGTGATGATTTCAAACTTACCGGGTTGTTCACGAAGTGCCAGATGTGCTTCATTTTCCCAAGCCAGCAATACATCACCAATGCCGCGTTCAGCAAAAGTCGTTGTTGCACCACGCGCGCCAGAATCCAGTACTTTTGTCTGTTTATAAATCTGGTGAACAAAGTCTTGTGCCTTGGTATCATTACCCCCTGGCTGGTGTTTTGCCCATGCCCAAGCTGCCAAGTAGTTCCAGCGCGCGCCACCAGAAGTCTTCGGGTTTGGCGTAATGATATCTACACCCGGTTTAACCAGGTCGCCCCAGTCCTTAATGCCTTTCGGATTGCCTTTTTTGACTAAGAAAACAATTGTTGAGGTATATGGTGTCGAGTTTTGCGGGAATTTCTTCTGCCAGTCTGTCGGTAACAGGCCACGTTTAGCAATTTCATCAATATCTGCTGCCAGAGCCAGTGTAACGACATCTGCATCCAGACCATCAATCACGGCACGTGCCTGTTTACCTGAACCGCCATGTGATTGTTTAAAATTAATATCTTGGCCAGTAGATTTTTTCCAGTAAGCACTGAATTCTTTGTTAAAGTTGTCGTACAATTCGCGAGTTGGGTCATAGGATACATTTAAAAAATCCTTTGCAGACACACTAAATGCAGTCGCTGAAATCAGTGCTGCCAATACCCCAATTTTTAATTTACGGACGTTCATATTTGCCTCAAGTGTTCTTGGTTTTT
>NZ_DFDO01000327.1:0-2684 GCF_002367915.1 Acinetobacter sp. UBA3025 | reverse complement strand
GAATTTTATGTGAGTAAAACAGATATATAGACAGAGCTTATATTTCATCGCTCTATCCGTCATCAGAGAGGCCTTAAAAGCATGTTGTATTTAAAAAATGCTCAACCCGTCAAAGATATAGATGTGCTGGATCGTGCCTTTCATTATGGTGATGGTTGCTTTACTACCGCGCGCATCCGTCGAAACCGGATCGAGTTAGCAGACCGTCATCTAGCCCGTTTAAGGATGAGCCAGCAAAAATTAAGTTTGCAGGCTGATCTGGACCTGATTGAAAAAAGTTTGCAAGCGTTATTGAAATCAGAAGCTGAACTGAACGGCACCTTAAAGATTGTACTGAGTCGTGGTATAGGGCAGCGTGGTTATAGCCTGCCAGACCATCCGGCAGATCTTTGGGTGTTCTATTATCCGAAAACTGTACAGGACTTCAGTTATGAGCAGATTCAGACAGGTGTATTGCAACAGGCTATTGGTCTCAATATGCCAAATCTGGTGGGGCTAAAAACCTTAAACCGTCTGGAACAGGTTTTGCTTAAACAGGAAGCGGATCTGCATGGCTGGCCGGAAGCACTGGTAACTGATGTGCAGGGCACGATTGTTGAAGGGGTGAGCAGTAATTGCTTCATTCGTATAAACAATACATGGATTACACCAGAACTTCGTTATAATGGCGTCTTCGGTGTGATGCGTGCAGAAATTTTGCAACGTATGCATGATCAGGGCATTATCTGTCAGCAGCGTGATGTGGAAATGGATGAAATTCCTCATATCGACAGCTTGTTTTTCTGCAATGCGCTCAGTCCGATGAAAATTGCCACTCAATTTGAGCAGCGTGCTTTAAATGTAGATGCTTGTATTGAACTTTTTAACCGTCTTCGATTGAATCAGATGCCTTATTAATATGTCAGCTTCCAAGTCTAAAACCAAAAAGAAAAATAATGCCAAACGCCCTGGTTTCATGAAAGGGATAGTTTTATTTCTAATCGGGATACTCCTGGTTCTAGGGTTGATCCTGAAAGCTAGCCTATGGAAAGATTATCCTGTAGAAGGTCAAAAACAGTTACTGGCAATTAGTAACGGTGAAACCTATTCTGGATTTATTGATCGGCTGGCCAAAGAAAATTATGTCAGCTTTCCAGTTATTTTAAAGCTGTATCAGCGCATCATGATTCATGACACCATGAAGGCGGGTGTCTATGAAATTCCTCAAGGTATGAGTATCCGTGCAGTGCTGGACATGATTTCCAATGCAGAAAATGCTCAGATGAACCGGATTCTGGTGATTGAGGGTACAACCTTTAAACAGCTGATTGATGCTTTAAAGAAAGATGATCTGGTGACTAAAGAAGTGGTGAATTTGCCAACCGATCAATTGCTCAAAGAACTCAATATTCCATTTAATCATCCTGAAGGTCTGTTCGCTCCAGATACCTATTTCTTTGCCAAAGGCGAAACGGATCGCAAGATTCTGACTGATCTTTATCAGCGCCAGATGAAGTCTCTGGATCAGGCTTGGGAAAAACGTGCATCAGATCTGCCATATCAGAATAAATATGAAGCGCTGATCATGGCATCGATCATTGAAAAAGAAACCAGTCTGGATAGCGAGTTACAACAGGTGTCTGGCGTATTTGTGCGCCGTTTGAAAATCGGCATGCGTCTACAGACAGATCCAACCGTGATTTATGGTATGGGTGAGAATTATAAAGGTGATATCACCCGTCAGGATCTGCGTACTCCAACACCTTATAACACCTATACCATGGCTGGCTTACCACCAACACCGATTGCTTTGCCAAGCAAGAAAGCTATTGAGGCTGCCATGCATCCGGACAATTCACAAAATCTTTATTTTGTTGCAACGGGTAATGGTGGGCATAAATTCAGCAGCAGTCTGCAAGACCACAATAGAGCAGTGCAAGAGTATCTTTCTGTTTTACGTTCAAAAAATAAGGAATGAGCATGTTTATCAGCTTTGAAGGCACTGAGGGTGTAGGGAAAACCACACTCATTCGTCGTATCTATGATGATTTTATTGCTCAAGGTAAAGAGGTCGTGTTGACCCGCGAGCCGGGTGGCACACCAATGGCAGAACAGATTCGTTCGCTGTTATTGGCCGTAAACCACGAAGAAGCGATGTGCCATGATACAGAGTTATTGCTGATGTATGCGGCACGTGCCCAGCATCTGGCACAAGTGATTTTACCCGCTTTAAATGCTGGAAAAATTGTCTTATGTGATCGCTTCAGTGATGCCAGTTTTGCCTATCAATGTGCAGGACGTGGTCTGAATGAAAATAAACTGGCGCTTCTCAACCAGTCTTTTGTTTCTCGTATGCCAGATATTACATTATGGCTAGATGCACCGGTTGAGCTGGGAATGTCTCGTGCCCGTGAGCGTGGTGCACTAGACNNGTGGACTCAGTGAAGACAAGCTGAATCTGTTAAATCAAAATTTTGTGGAACGTATGCCAGATATTACGTTCTGGCTGGATGCACCGATTGAACTGGGTATGAATCGCGCTCGTGCCCGAGGTGCGCTGGATCGATTTGAACAAGAGAAAGTTACTTTCTTTGAGAAAGTTCGCGCCGGATATGCCGCGCTATGCCAGCGTCATCCAGAGCGGATTAAACGTCTGGATGCGACTCAAACACCGGATCAGGTGTTTGAACAGGCGCTGTCTTATT
>NZ_DFDO01000247.1:0-3840 GCF_002367915.1 Acinetobacter sp. UBA3025 | reverse complement strand
AGCGTATGTACCAGATAACTACGAAAATCCAGAGCCATCAGCTCGATCGGAATACTGATATCTTCAAAAAACTTGATACGACGATAATCGCAAATGGCCTTAAACAAGCCTTCTTTGTTGCCAAAGTACTTGTAAATAGAAGCCTTGGAACCGCCTGCATGCTGGACAATATCATCAAGAGAAACTGCATCATAACCATGTTCCAGAAACAGTTCGGTCGCAGAGACCAGCAGCGCAACGCAGCGCTCATGACCACGTTTGGTTTGTGGCAGATCTTTGGCGAGTGGTTCCAGATGAACAAGGTTTTGCATAGAGGATGGTATATCAACAGGTTATATAAACTTGGTAGTTCATCATAACAAATATATCCGCAGATTTCACAATCGGACCGGATGAAGACGGAATTTATTCAATGAGTCAAGTAAAACTTAAAAGTTTGACTAAAGTTTTAGAGTTTTTATTCTATTGGCTTGTAGCATCATGGTTCCAAATCGGTATACTCAAATCTCAATAATTATAGCCAAGACTGTGGAAGGGAAGATGACAGAACAAATGTCTGCAGGTTTAAAGTTTAGACAAGCGCTTGAAGTCGAAAAGCCATTACAAATTATGGGCACAGTGAATGCCTATGCTGCCATGATGGCCAAACAGGTCGGTTATAAAGCCATTTATCTCTCTGGTGCCGGTGTTGCAAACTATTCTTATGGTCTACCCGATCTAGGCATGACCAGCCTGGATAATGTTCTGGAAGATGTGCGTCGCATTACTGAACGTGTAGATACGCCATTACTGGTTGATATTGATACAGGCTGGGGCGGTGCATTTAATATCGCGCGCAGCATCAAGCAGATGATTGCTGCTGGCGCTGCAGCTGTGCATATCGAAGACCAAGTTGCACAAAAGCGTTGTGGTCATCGTCCGAATAAGGAAATTGTGACCCAACAGGAAATGGTTGACCGGATCAAGGCAGCTGTCGATGCCAAAATCGACTCAAACTTTGTAGTGATGGCACGTACCGATGCACTTCAGAAAGAAGGTCTGCAGGCAGTGATTGACCGTGCTTGTGCCTGTGTTGAAGCAGGCGCAGATGCCATTTTTGCTGAAGCGATGACAGACATTACCATGTATCGTACTGTATGTGATGCAGTTGGTGTCCCAGTATTGGCGAATATTACCGAATTTGGTGATACCCCATATTACACCACTGAAGAACTGGCTGAGCAGGGTATTCGCATGGTACTTTACCCGCTATCAGCTACCCGTGCGATGCAAAAGGCGGCACTGGAAGTCATGCGCTCAGTGCGTGAAAATGGTACACAGGTGCATGTTCTAGATAAAATGCAACCGCGTAAGGAATTATACGAATTTTTAGATTATCACAGCTTTGAAAACACATTAGATAAACTGTTCAAGCAGGAGAATTAAAACAATGGCTGAAGGAAAAGTACTCACTGGCGCAGGATTGCGCGGACAAGTCGCAGGAAAAACTGCGCTTTCAACAGTAGGCAAAAGTGGTGCAGGCCTGACCTATCGCGGCTATGACGTACAAGATCTGGCAGAAAACTGTCAGTTTGAAGAAGTCGCTTACCTGATTTTCTTTGGTGAATTACCAACTTCAGAACAGTTGGCTGCTTATAAAGGAAAACTGAAATCTTTGCGTGTACTGCCACAAGCACTAAAAGAAGTGCTTGAGCGCATTCCAGCCGATTCACATCCAATGGATGTAATGCGTACTGGCGTATCGATGCTGGGCAATCTTGAAACTGAACAGTCTTTTGATCAGCAACAGGACGTCGCAGACCGTATTCTGGCGACGCTACCAGCAATTATCTGCTATTGGTATCGCTATAGCCATGACGGCGTACGCATTGATGAAAATACCGATGATGATTCAATCGGTGCACAATTCCTGCATCTGTTGCATGGCAAGAAGCCAAATCAGCTGCATGAGCAGGTGATGAATGTATCCCTGATCCTGTACGCAGAGCATGAATTTAATGCTTCAACCTTCACAGCGCGTGTTTGTGCATCCACTTTGTCTGATCTGCATTCATGTATTACCGGCGCAATTGGTTCACTACGGGGTCCATTACACGGCGGTGCCAACGAAGCGGCAATGGACATGATTGAAAACTGGAAATCTCCAGAAGAAGCCGAGCGCGAAATGCTGGGCATGCTGGAGCGTAAAGAAAAAATCATGGGCTTTGGTCATGCGATCTATAAAGACAATGATCCGCGTAATGGCATTATCAAGCAGTGGTCTGAAAAACTGGCAAAAGATGTGGGTGATACTGTGCTCTATCCAGTATCAGTACGTTGTGAAGAAGTGATGTGGCGCGAGAAAAAACTGTTCTGTAACGCAGACTTTTTCCATGCTTCTGCTTATCACTTTATGGGTATTCCAACCAAACTGTTTACGCCAATCTTTGTGATGTCACGCGTCACAGGTTGGGCAGCACATGTGATGGAACAACGTGCAGATAACCGGATTATCCGTCCAAGCGCGGATTATACTGGTCCAGAATTGCGTAAAGTGGTTCCAATTGCTGAGCGCACTTCTGCTGCGTAAGCCAAAGATATTCTAAACATAAAAAATAAGGTTTCTATGAGGCCTTATTTTTTGCTAATTGTTTATGGAAGCTGGTTTAACGACTTAATAATGCCGGATCTTCAATGTGATAACCGGTTTCAAATGGGATGCCTAAGTATTTTACCGTTACCAGTATTTTATTCTGTTTCGTTACTTTGTAAGTTTGGCTTAATCTTAAATCTGCTTTATAGCTGACTGCTTGCTGAACAAGACTTTTATACTGGCCAGATTGCACTCGATATTGATAAGTCCATTTTGGAACTTTCTGTTTAGGGTCATGCCATGCAGGGGCAGTACCTTTGCTGGTCTTTAATAGCTTGAGCTGGATATTTTGCTTTTGCAGAGGTACTAACGGAATCAGACGCTTTTTAATTTTGGCAATTTCTTGTTCAAACTTACGACTGTCCTGATCGTAGTCAATCTGCTTGGTTTTTGGATTGATATACAGAGAGTTCACCTGAATTAACTGATTCGAGGTTTTGGATTTAAAATTATAATAATACAGTTGAGGTAGGCGTCCGCGACCATCGAGATAATGGCGCAACAGATAAAGTTTCTGGTCTTTGACTTCATAACCCAAAACCTCAATATTCTGTGGGCCACCGACAGTGGCGAAAGCGGATACAGGAATGCCAAGGGCGAGCAAAAGAGCTGCAATTCTTATTTTCATCACTGATCAGGCCTCATTAAAAACGTGCTTTTATAAAAATAATTTAACTATAAATACAGTAGAAATAATGAAGTTTGATCAGCACTCAATATAAACAGTTTTAGCTTTAGGTGTTGAGTAGATTAATCATGTCATGTGCGATGACGGCTGCCAGTTTATTGAGACGTTCCTGTGGAGTACCTTTAATATAATACTGGAACTGGTGAGTCTGAAGACCATCATAAACAGCGGCAAAGAAAGTACCTTCCGGCTTATCTGGGGTCGCGCTACCGCCTGGTTTAAGCAAGCCTGTACAAGCAATAATCCAGTCAGCTTCCTGAAACATTTTTTTGCCTGCCTCAGCCAGAGCAACCGTTACAGGCATGGATTCAGCTGAATGGGTACTAATCAGATTCGGAGAAATTCCCAAGACATTAATCTTCACAGACGGATCGTAGCACACTAGACCACCCAGCAAGATTTCAGCACCTTCATTTTTGCAAATTGAAAACTGACTGGTTAAATAGCCAGAACTTGCACTTTCAATAAAAGCAATCTTGATGTTTCTTTGTTCCAGCAGGCCACAACATGTTTTAATCAT
>NZ_DFDO01000305.1:0-6135 GCF_002367915.1 Acinetobacter sp. UBA3025 | reverse complement strand
GATTTTTGATGCATTGCTTGAGGCAGGTTTTAACCGAGACTGTACAGTTCTGGCACTCGGTGGCGGTGTTATTGGAGATATGGCCGGTTTTGCCTCTGCCTGTTTCCAGCGCGGAGTATATTTTATTCAGGTGCCAACGACTTTACTCTCTCAAGTGGATTCCAGCGTGGGGGGTAAAACCGGCATTAATCATCCACTGGGTAAAAATATGATCGGTGCTTTCCAGCAGCCACAAGTGGTGCTGGCAGATATGTCACAGCTGTCAACTTTGCCGGATCGTGAACTGTCGGCAGGTTTGGCTGAAGTGATTAAATATGCTTTGCTCGGAGATAAAGAGTTTCTGGTCTGGCTAGAAGCCAATATGGAAGGTCTTATTGCCCGTGATGAGCAATTGCTGGCCGAAGCGGTTTATCGTTCATGTGCGCATAAAGCACGTATTGTAGCGAATGATGAAAAAGAACAGGGTGAGCGTGCTTTACTTAATCTCGGTCATACATTTGGTCATGCGATTGAGTCTTATCTGGGTTATGGTGAATGGCTGCACGGAGAAGCGGTAGCCACGGGGATGGTAATGGCAGCAGATTTATCCCATCGCATGGGTTGGATTTCATTAGAAGACCTTGAGCGTACAAAAAAAATCATTTCTCGTGCGCAATTACCTATTGTTTGTCCTAAAATCCCACTTGACGATTTCCTAGCTTATATGGCTCACGACAAGAAAGTTTTAAATGGGCAGCTTCGTCTTGTATTATTGCAGCAACTTGGAAAAGCGGTCATTACTCGAGACTTTGATGTCGAGTTGATGCAACAGGCGATTTTAGCTCATCAGGCATAGGTTTAAATTTTTATGACAGCATTACGTACCCCTTGGCAAAAGATTCAGCATTATTTCTGGCTGGTCTGTGGCGTATGCTGTCTATTTGCTGCCTTGGTTTTTTGGGCTATCACTGATACAGATGAAGTTGTAAAAGTAGAGAAGAAGCCGGAAACCGAAGTTGAATTACAGATTCAACCGGAAAAAGTGGCCTCAATGACCTATCTTGGTGCACTTTCTGATGAGGTTAAACCTCTTGATCTCAATACTCGCATTGTTGTCAATGTTAGCCATGAGCCTGAATTCCGTGGAACCAAATATATTGGTGAAGTAAAAAAACAGCATGCGATTGAGCTATTTCGTGTAGGTAATGAAGCCATTCTAAAAACTTTCCTGAAAAAGCAGCAGGATCGTAAACCCTTTGTTTATTTAAGGCTTTCAGGTGAGAACCAGCCTGAACAATATGTATTGTTATATGGCCTGTATAAAACCGCAGCAGAAGCTCAACAGGCTTTATCAGCGCTCAACCTCAATCTGCCTAAATCCGTCCAGCCTAAAGTTGTGGCCATGCAACAATATGCCAGTCTGGTCAACAGTATGGGTTCGGAAGAACTGGCAAGTAATCAAAAACTTTATGAAATTCAGTTGAAAAATGTACCTTTACCGAAAGTCGATGAATCCGTACAGATCAGACCGAAAACTCAACCTTCAGCCCCTGTGGTCACCCCTAAAGAAAGCACCACGAGTACCACGATTGTTCGTCGTGATCAGGAAGGTAATGTAGTGGATGTACAGAAATCTCAAAGTCATGTCGAAGGAAGTCCGCGCTCATCAAATGGCAATTCTCGGCCTCAAGAAAACGAGATTAGTGATCCATTTAACTAGGCCGGTCTAAAATAGCGCACGGACACTTTATCTTTATTATAAATGTGCGCTTTTGGTGCAAAAAATACGCACCATAAATAATCATAATTTTCCTTTTGTAGGCTAAATCTTTGTCATTTGTGTTGTTTTGATTTTTGCTCCTTAAGTTGGCATGAAATTTGCTTTATTGGTGCATGAATTGAATTAATCTCCCTGTTTTGGCGCGAAAATGATTCGATGAATAGGCGTAATTGTCATCTTTGTTGCTTATTTTTATCTTATCCATCAGCAAAATGAATGTTATTTTTCATGCATTCCGTCTGAAAAAGGATTATGTTGAAAAGATACTCAATGATATTTTGCTCTATAAAGCTGCTTGGCTTGCGGAGTAAATCAGACAGTCACGCACAGCAGAATTTAGATTGTTTAATAGCCTATCGGGCTTAGTGAAAAGAAGGGTACGCTATGCACATGCCATCGCCTAATAATGTAGCTCCCGCTCAAGGTTTATACCAACCGGATGAGTTTAAAGATAACTGTGGTTTCGGTTTGATCGCCCATATGCAGGGTGATGCCAGTCATGATCTGGTCAAGACTGCAATTCATAGTCTAAGTTGTATGACCCACCGTGGCGGTATTGCTGCTGATGGCAAGACCGGTGATGGTTGTGGTCTATTGCTGGCAATGCCTAAAGAATTCTTCCGTGAAGAAGCCAAACGCTTAAGTGACATTACCTTAAGTGAAATTTTTGCTGCGGGTACAGTATTCCTGAATCTGGATCCAGCATTAGCCGCACATGCAAAACAAGTCCTGACGAAAGAAATTGAAGAAGAAGGCTGTCGCGTTATCGCATGGCGTGTTGTACCGACGAATAATGATGCGCTCGGTGAGATTGCAATGCAGTCTCTACCAGCTTTTGAACAGGTGATTGTTAACTGCCCAATCGGTGTGACTGAAGTTGAATTCAACCGTAAATTGTTCCTTGCGCGTCGTCGTGCTGAACAGCAGTTAACCAGTGATCCATATTTCTATGTGACGACCTTATGCTCAACTGTAATCAGCTATAAAGGTCTGATGATGCCAGCAGCTATTGCTGACTTCTATACTGACCTGGCTGATGAGCGTCTGGCATCACATATCGTGGTTTTCCATCAACGTTTCTCTACCAATACGTTGCCACGCTGGCCACTGGCTCAGCCATTCCGTTACCTGGCGCACAATGGTGAGATCAACACTATTACGGCTAACCGTAACTGGGCAATGGCGCGTACGCCTAAATTTGAAAACCCGTTACTGCCAGGTCTGACTGAGCTGAATCCAATCGTAAACCGTACTGGTTCAGATTCATCTAGTCTGGATAACATGCTGGAAATCCTCGTGGGTGGTGGTATGGATCTGTTCCGTGCGCTACGTATGCTGGTTCCACCTGCTTGGCAAAACGTTGAAACGCTTGATGCTGATTTACGTGCATTCTATGAGTTCAACTCTAAACATATGGAAGCATGGGATGGCCCTGCTGGTTTAGTTATCCAAGACGGTCGTCATGCGATCTGTATGCTGGATCGTAACGGCTTGCGTCCGGCACGTTGGGTCATCACTAAAAATGGCTACATCACACTGGCTTCAGAAATCGGTGTATGGGGTTATGAACCTGAAGATGTCATTTCTAAAGGACGTGTAGGTCCTGGCCAAATGCTGGTGATCGATACTTATACCGGTAAAGTACTAGATACTCAGGATGTGAATAATCACCTGAAACGTATGCGTCCGTACCGTGAATGGTTACGTGAAAATGCTGTACGTCTACAAGGTAGCCCTGAGCTGGAAGAATATCTATGTGAGCGAGGCTTGAAAGGTGACAACCTGAAAGCGGCACAGAAAATGTTCATGGTGACTTTCGAGGAACGTGACCAGTTACTGCGTCCAATCGCTGAAAGCGGTCAGGAAGCTGTGGGTTCTATGGGTGACGATACACCGATGGCGGTTCTGTCACGTCAGGTACGTCATGTATCAGACTATTTCCGTCAGCAGTTCGCTCAGGTAACGAATCCGCCAATCGATCCATTACGTGAATCGATTGTAATGTCACTAGAAACCTGTTTAGGTCGTGAACAAAACGTTTTCGAACAGGGTCCAGAACATGCAGACCGTCTGATTATTTCAAGTCCGGTCCTGTCTAATTCAAAAATGCATCAGATCCGTACGCTAGGTCGTACAGGTTATGAGATTGCGGATATTGATCTGAACTATGCTGAAACTGAAGGCTTAGAAGCTGCAATTGCTCGTATTTGCGAAGAATCAGCGCAAGCGATTCGTGACGGCAAAACTTTATTGGTACTTTCAGACAAGAAAATCCGTGAAGGTTGCTTGCCAGCCAATGCTGTGATGGTCACTGGTGCAGTACACCATCATCTGATCAATACTGGTCTGCGTACTGATGCGAACCTGATTGTTGAAACCGGTTTTGCACGTGATCCACATCAATTTGCCGTTCTGCTTGGCTTTGGTGCGACAGCAATTTATCCATACTTAGCATATGACGTGATCAATGATCTGGTGGCTAAAGGTGAATTGCTGGGCGATCCAGTATATGCACAAAACAATTTCCGTAAGGGGATTGAAAAAGGCCTGCTGAAAGTCCTGTCTAAGATGGGTATTTCAACTGTGGCTTCTTACCGTGGCGGTCAGCTGTTTGAAGCAGTCGGTTTATCCAATGAAGTTGTGAATAAATGCTTCGTAGGTGTTCCGAGCCGTATTCAGGGTGCAACTTTTGCTGATCTTGAGAATGACCAGAAGCAATTGGCAGATTTGGCATGGAAAAACCGTAAGCCAATCGATCAGGGTGGTATGCTGAAATTTGTCTTCGGCAAGGAATACCATGCATTTAATCCGGACGTGATTAATTCACTGCATAAAGCAGTACGTTCTGGTAATTATGCTGACTTTAAAGAATATGCAGAGCTGGTAAACAATCGTCCGATTGCAACCATCCGTGACTTATTCAAGCTGAAAACTGACAACTCAATTCCGGTGGATCAGGTTGAGTCTGTAGAAGATATCCTGCCTCGTTTTGACTCCGCGGGTATGTCTTTGGGTGCACTATCTCCTGAAGCACATGAAGCGATTGCGATTGCCATGAATACCATCGGTGGTCGTTCTAACTCTGGTGAGGGCGGTGAAGATCCAGCGCGTTATGGCACGATTCGTAACTCAAAAATCAAACAGATTGCATCTGGTCGTTTTGGTGTAACTCCAGCGTACTTAACATCAGCAGAAGTACTGCAAATTAAGGTAGCTCAAGGTGCAAAACCAGGTGAAGGTGGTCAGTTGCCAGGTGGTAAAGTGAATGGCTTGATTGCCCGTTTACGTTATTCAGTTCCGGGCGTGACTCTGATTTCGCCACCACCCCACCATGATATCTATTCAATCGAAGATTTATCTCAGTTGATCTTTGACTTGAAACAGGTCAATCCGCAAGCGATGGTATCGGTGAAACTGGTATCTGAACCGGGTGTGGGTACGATTGCAGCAGGTGTGGCAAAAGCTTATGCCGATTTCATTACCATTTCTGGTTATGACGGTGGTACAGCAGCATCTCCATTATCCTCGATTCACCATGCGGGTTCTCCATGGGAATTAGGTTTAAGTGAAGCGCATCAAGCACTTCGTGTAAACGACCTGCGTGGCAAAGTACGCGTTCAGACTGATGGTGGTTTAAAAACTGGTCTTGACGTGGTAAAAGCAGCGATCTTGGGTGCAGAGAGCTTTGGCTTCGGTTCGACTCCAATGATTGCCTTAGGTTGTAAATACCTGCGTATCTGTCACTTGAATAACTGTGCGACCGGTGTTGCGACTCAGCAGGATCATCTGCGTCAAGAGCACTACATCGGCGAACCACAAATGCTGATCAACTTCTTCACTTTCATTGCTGAAGAAACACGTGAATGGTTGGCGGCACTTGGCGTATCTAGCCTGAAAGACC
This sequence comes from Acinetobacter sp. UBA3025, assembly GCF_002367915.1. Taxonomy (NCBI): domain Bacteria; kingdom Pseudomonadati; phylum Pseudomonadota; class Gammaproteobacteria; order Moraxellales; family Moraxellaceae; genus Acinetobacter; species Acinetobacter sp. UBA3025. The sequence goes on along the minus strand of NZ_DFDO01000305.1, from coordinate 475 downwards.
TGATTGGTCGTACCGACTTACTGGAAATCCTGCCAGGTGAAACTGACAAACATGCTCACCTTGACCTGAGCAAACTGCTAGAGTCACATCCAGCAGCAGAAGGCAAAGCACAGTACTGTGAAGTACAGGGTAATGAACCATTTGATAAAGGTATTTTGGCTGAGAAAATGGTAGAAGAAATTCTGCCAGCGATCGAAGCAGGTACAGGTGGTGAATACAGCTTTACAGTAGGTAACTGTGACCGTTCAATTGGTGCACGTTTGTCTGGTGAAATTGCCAAACGTTATGGCAACCTGAGTATGGAAGCACATCCAGTTAAAGTAAATCTGACTGGTACAGCGGGTCAGTCACTCGGTGTCTGGAATGCCGGTGGTCTGCATCTCAAACTGGAAGGTGATGCGAACGACTACGTGGGTAAAGGTATGGCAGGTGGTCGTATCTCGATTTTCCCACCGAAAGGTTCGCCATTCCAGAC
>NZ_DFDO01000285.1:0-8216 GCF_002367915.1 Acinetobacter sp. UBA3025 | reverse complement strand
CCAGAAGCAATACCACTAAAATAGGCACCGATATTACAGCCATAAGCCAGGCGAGCGCCGTAGCCGAGCATCAAACCGCCAATAACCGCAGCAACCAATGAACGTTTTGGAATATTGAAGTTCGGAGCAAATTTACCTGCCAGACTGGCAGCCAATAATGCACCAAGCATGATGCCAAAGTTCATCATAGACGTAATATCGAACCAGAGTGATTCAGATAAGGCTTTGGCATTTGCTGGTTGCTGCCAATACGCCCAAGAGGCTACATCAATTCCAACAAAACTTGCAGATTTCGCGGCCCAGACAGCAAGGGCAGAAGTAACCCCCCATGGACGACCAGCTAGCGCCAAAGTAGCAAAGTTAAGCAGGGTTAAAATGATTCCGCCCCAGATTAATGGCCACGGACCACGTAAAAAACGTTTCCAGCCCTGATGCTGGCTTTGAGGTTCAACTTCTAAATTGCCATGACGTTTCTTTTCAAAAAAGATAGTTGCAGTAGCAATAACAGCAAAAACAACAAAGCTCAAAACAAGTGCAGGAATGACACCAAAACTTTCTACAATGGAGATGGGTGCGAAATGGGGTAGGTTAAACCACCAGTCAATATGCGAAGTTGCAATCAGTGAGCCAGCACAGAAGAAGAACAGGGTTACCAGCATACGGGCACTACCACCACCAACGGTATAAAGTGTGCCTGATGCACAACCGCCACCGAGCTGCATGCCAATCCCGAAAATAAATGCCCCGATTACCACAGAAAGCGAAACTGGACTGACAAAGCCTTGAACTGGATTACCGAACAGTTCACCTGCGCCTAAAGCAGGAAAAAATAGCAAGACAGCAAGACCCAGCATGATCATTTGGGCACGTAAGCCACGACCACGACGTTCTTTAATAAAGACGCGCCAGCTGGAGGTGAAACCAAACGAGGCATGATACAAGGTCATACCCAGTGCACCACCCACCAGAAATAATAGAGCCTGGTTCAGGCCCACGATGTGATAGGCACCGACAGTTCCTAATACAAGTAAAATAAAAGCCACCCAGACCGAGAGATTCGATCGCTGGGAAGACGCAGCAATAACAAACATGGGAGATCAAGCTTTAAAAAATAAAGTCGCGTATATTACGCAATTTCTCACTAAAATGGGCTGATCTAGAATTTCTAAGAGCCAATTAAACATCCTGATAACTGATAATAATTATGAATTTAAATGATATAAGGTCGTGATTATTTCAAAAGATATCAGCTTAATTAGAACAATCACCTGCCTAATAGTGAAATGTATAAAAAGTTTAAAAGCCTGCAAAGCAGGCTTTTAAAGATCTAAAGCTTTAAAAATTAATTTTCAGCTTTCTCGCGTACTTTGCCTGCACCTTCTTCAATAGCACCGGCAGTTGCAGCAGTCGCGTTTTTAGCGGCTTCAGCAGTTGCATCTGCTGCTCGAGAAGTCGCAGCGGCGGCTTCATCAGCGGCACGGGAAGCATTTGCAGCCGCATTATCCATGGCTTGGTCAGTTTCCTGAGAAGCCTCATGAGTGGCATCTTCCATATCATGGCCTGCTTGAGTAGCAGCATTTTCTAAATGTTCGCCAGTTGTCGCAACTGTTTCAGGATTTTCTTTCTTATTACAACCCACTAAAGCAACGGTTGCAGCTAAACCCAAAGCAACAAGTAATTTATTCATCGTGTCATATCCTTTGTAGTTGTAAGGTCGAAAACAGTCTAGCGAGTATTTATTTGAATTTATGCTAATAATTAGATCAGAATTTGTTCGCTAAATGTAATTTTTATAAAGGCTTATACAATTTTTGCCAAATATAAATCGTCTGATTATCTGAATGTATTTTCTTACAACCCTTATATGGATTGCTTCTCACTGCTTATAAAGAATAAGTTTATCCGTTTTAATATGAGTTTTAGATGTAACAAAACACAACTATTTCCAGCTCAATTTTTGTCAGGCTAAAAGTAGAAGCCATAAAAAAAGCCCGCATAAAGCGAGCTTTTAAAACTTGAAAACTTATAGACCAGCAGATGCTTTAAGTGCTTCGACTTTGTCAGTTTTTTCCCAAGTAAATGCAGTATCTGAACCTTCACGACCAAAGTGACCATAAGCCGCAGTCTGTTTATACATTGGCTGGATCAGGTTCAACATACGGGTAATACCATATGGACGCAGGTCAAAGTGCTCACGAACCAATTGAACGATCAATTCATCCGACACTTTGCCTGTATTGAAGGTATTGATTGAAATTGAAGTTGGCTCGGCAACACCAATTGCATAAGACACCTGAATTTCACATTTATCTGCAAGACCCGCAGCGACAATGTTTTTCGCAACATAACGGCCTGCATAAGCAGCAGAACGGTCAACTTTTGATGGATCTTTACCAGAGAATGCACCACCGCCGTGACGTGCCATACCGCCGTAAGTATCTACAATGATTTTACGGCCAGTCAGACCACAGTCACCTACAGGACCACCGATCACAAACATCCCGGTCGGATTGATGTGGAATTTGGTGTCTGCATGGAACATGTCGGCAGGAATGATTTTTTTCACGATTTCTTCAATCACAGCTTCTTTTAAATGAGCTTGTGAAATTTCAGGATCGTGTTGAGTTGAAAGCACAACAGCATCTAGACGAACAGGCACGCCATTTTCATAAGCGAAAGTCACCTGGCTTTTTGCGTCTGGACGTAACCAAGGCAATGTACCGTTACGGCGTAATTCAGCCTGTTTTTCCATTAAGCGGTGCGCATAAGAAATTGGCGCAGGCATGAGTACATCAGTTTCACGGCTGGCATAACCAAACATCAAGCCCTGGTCGCCAGCACCTTGATCTTCAGGTTTCTGACGGTCTACACCCTGAGCAATTTCAGGAGACTGCTTACCGATCATGTTGATGATCGCACAAGTCGAACCATCAAAGCCAAGGTCAGAATGATGATAACCAATACTGTTAACGGTATGGCGGACAACCGCTTCAAAATCGATGTTCGCAGTTGTTGTGATTTCACCGGCAAGTACAACCGCACCTGTTTTTACAAGCGTTTCACAAGCAACCCGTGCATATGGGTCTTCTTTTAAGATTGCATCCAAGATAGCATCACTGATTTGGTCAGCCATTTTATCTGGATGGCCTTCGCTTACAGATTCCGAAGTAAATACAGCGTACTCGCGCATAGTCCTATCACAGTTAAATTTAAAGACCCGATATGTTACATCGACTTGTGCTCTAGGACTAGCGCAACTCGACAAAATTGCACGAAATTGTTTCAAATTATTGTGCTTTTATTTGATTATTGGAATTAAAAAAACTGATATGCCTAATTAAACAGCAGGGTAAATTCATTTAATAAACTTAATAAATAGTTTGTGAATTGATAAGAGACGCTTATTAAGCAGTGATATTTCCAGATAAATTCGCAGAACCAAATACTAAGAAAAATATAAAAATTAGAGTGTCTAAAATATCAAGGAAAGTGATCATTCTATTAATAAATTAAGGCGGGTGTATTGATCACACGACAGATAGCCTTGCTGCAAATGGTGCGACTCTGCATAGTAGCTTCAAGTCTTCAGAAACCGCCTGTCAGGAAGTGGCGAAATCTTTTGGTATGGACTTGTTTAAAAGACTGTACGGAGATGGAAAAGCATGTATCAAAAGGCGTTTACCTTGATTGAAGTCATGATTGTACTCACGATTATTGCCATTCTGGCGACAGTAGCAGGCATGAGTTATCACAGTTATGTCGTGCGAAGCCAACTAGCGGAGGTTTTTGAGCAGGCAGGTAGCTATCGAACTCAATTTATTGCCTCTGATGGACATTGTGATGCGGGCCGTCAAATTGGCAGCGGAACCCAATATATTGAAAAAGTCGTGATCAATGCAGCTTGTCGAATTGAATTTAAGCTACGGCAGGATGGGGTAGATACGGCAATCCGTGGAAAATCCATCGCTTTTGATGTTTATAGCGGCAGTTGTTCTTCTAGCGATATCAGCCAGCGTTATTTACCTAAAGAGTGTCGAGGACAATAATTTTCGTGGTATCGACTAGCCTGATTGAACTTCAACCTTTATCTTTTCATGTCTGATGATCTTGGGCAGACATTAGATATTCACATATGCATTTTTATGGACTGGAAAAAGATCACTTATTTAAGTCTGTATCTTCTGTTTTGACTCCTAGCTGGAGGTATCCTGAAGAGGAATTCAACATATTGTAAAAGTTTAATTTATAAAAAATAGTTAAGAATAATCCCAGATTTATCATCTTATTAGAATTTAACTTAGACTCTAGTCAATCAATGCACCTTAAAAGTGCAGAATATTTATCCGATAGGTAAATACAAGATCAATAAATTGATAAATATTGTAGGCTAGTCTTTACCCCTCGCTGTTTTTTTAAGACAATAGACGGCAGTTTTGAAAGTCTTTTCATCATTTCCTATTTCTTCTGAATTTATTTGGACGCTGATTTATGACAACCCCGCTTAATGAACGTCGTATTGCAAACGCAATTCGTGTATTGGCAATGGATGCTGTGCAAAAAGCAAACTCAGGACATCCAGGTGCTCCAATGGGGATGGCAGATATCGCTGATGTGGTTTGGCGCGAATTCTTAAACCATAACCCAACAAATCCGAATTGGGCTAACCGTGACCGTTTCGTATTGTCGAATGGCCATGGCTCTATGCTTCAATACGCACTTCTTCATTTAACGGGCTATGATCTTTCAATTGAAGATCTTAAAGCATTCCGTCAACTTCATTCTAAAACTCCAGGTCACCCGGAATTGGGCTATGCACCAGGTATTGAAACAACCACTGGTCCTTTAGGCCAAGGTATCGCAAATGCTGTTGGTTTTGCACTGGCTGAAAAAACTTTAGCAGCGCAATTCAACAAGGAAGATATCAAAGTTGTAGATCACTACACTTACTGCTTCCTGGGCGATGGCTGCTTGATGGAAGGTGTTTCTCACGAAGCATGTTCTTTGGCAGGTACTTTAGGTCTGGGCAAGCTGATTGCTTACTATGATGACAACGGTATTTCAATTGACGGTGAAGTTGAAGGTTGGTTCTCTGACGATACAGAACAACGCTTCAAGTCTTATGGCTGGCAAGTGATCAAAGTTGACGGTCATGATGCTGATGCAATCCGTCAAGCCACTGTTGAAGCAAAAGCTGAAGTGAATAAACCAACCATCATCATGTGTAAAACAGTGATTGGTTTAGGTTCACCAAACAAACAGGGTAAAGAAGACTGTCACGGTGCTCCTTTAGGTAATGACGAAATCGTATTGACTCGTGAAGCTTTGGGTTGGTCAGATGAAGCGTTTGTCATTCCTGAAGATGTATACGCAGCTTGGGATGCCAAAGATAAAGGTTCACAAGCTGAAGCAGCATGGAATGAAACTTTTGCCGCTTATGCAGCAAAATATCCAACTGAAGCAGCTGAATTAAAACGTCGTCTTTCTGGTGATCTTCCAGCTGACTTTGTTGCAAAAGCGGATGCTTATATCGCTGAAGTAAATGCAAAAGAAGAAACCATTGCTACACGTAAAGCGAGCCAAAATACGTTACAAGCTCTTGTGCCTTCACTACCAGAAGTACTAGGTGGTTCTGCTGACCTTGCAGGTTCTAACCTGACACTTTGGAAAGGCGCGCAAGGCGTACAGGACAATCCAGCAGGTAACTATGTTCACTACGGCGTACGTGAATTTGGTATGACTGCGATTGCCAACGGTGTTGCACTGCATGGCGGTTTCATTCCTTATGTAGCAACATTCCTGATGTTTATGGAATATGCACGTAATGCAGTACGTATGTCTGCACTGATGAAACAACGTGTGATCCATGTATATACTCACGATTCAATCGGTCTGGGTGAAGATGGTCCTACACACCAGCCAATTGAACAAATCGCATCTTTACGTGGTACACCAAACCTGAATACATGGCGTCCATGCGACACTGTTGAAGCAGCGATTTCCTGGAAATCAGCTTTAATGCGTTCAGAAGGTCCAACAGCGTTGATCTTCTCTCGTCAAAACCTGCCATTCCAAACTCGTACTCAAGCACAAATTGAGAATGTAGCGAAAGGTGGTTATGTTCTAGCTGAAGAAAAAGGCGAATTGAAAGCAATTATCATTGCGACTGGTTCTGAGGTTTCTCTTGCAATGGAAGCATATGCACAGCTTGAAGGTGTGCGTGTCGTATCTATGCCATGTGCTGAAGAGTTCGTGAAACAGGATGCTGCGTATCGTGAAGCGGTTCTTCCTTCAAATATTCGTGCACGTGTAGCGGTTGAAGCTGCACATGTGGATTACTGGTGGAAATTTGTAGGTCTGGATGGCCGTGTGATCGGTATGACCACTTATGGCGAATCTGCACCTGCTAAAGACTTGTTTAAACACTTCGGCATTACAACTGAAGCTGTTGTAGCAGCTGTAAAAGAGATTATTGCTTAATCAACTGATTAAGTGGTTTTTTAAGGGCGCCCCAGTTTTGGGGCGTCTTTTGTTTTTCCGCTTTCTAGCCTTGTATTCATGTGGCAACCGCTAAAAAGTGTTCTCCCATAATTGAAATGAAAGAGTGAGATAAACATGAGCTTGTATGAACAAATTAGTGATGAAATTACTTTAATGGATGCAGGCGAGCAGAAATGGATCGGGCAGGATCTACCCCTTGAAGCAATGGTGGCGGTTGAGCTATTACTTCAGGAAATGGCTGAAGAAAAAATCATTAAAGTACGTCGCAAGAACCATGAAAAGCATTCTGGTTTGAAACAGATGGATCGTATTCTGGTTGAAAAACTTTAATAGAAAATACTAAAAGTCCCTGAGCGGGGCTTTTTTTATATCGGATGATTTTCATCTGGCAGTTGCTTATGAACATTAGATAAGATAAATCTAAGTTTATGTCATCATAAAAACTTAATGACTTATATCGTAAGTAATTGACTTAAAGATAATTAAATACATAAACCAAAGAAGTTACTCAATATGGAAATATCATCCCAGATCCAGATCAAATCTTTAGAGCAAATATCACAGCCAGAATGGCTATTTTTATGGCAAGACTATCAACGCTTTTATCAGACCCAAATTTCGGATGAGGTAAGTAAAAATACCTGGGATAAATTAACCAATTATGAGCTAGATTCAATGTACGGTTTTGCGGCGCTGATGGATGGAAAGGTCGTTGGGATTGTGCATGTCATCGAACATAACAGTAGCTGGACAGTAAGACCTTATGCCTATTTGCAGGATCTATTTACCCATCTGGACTATCGCGGACAAGGCGTGGCGCGCAAGCTGATTCAACATGTCTATCAGGTCGCGCAGCAGCGTAATTGCGACCGGGTTTACTGGCTGACTCAGGAATCAAACCATCAGGCACAAGCGTTGTATAACAAAGTCGCCAAGAAAACAGGATTCATTCAGTACCGTATGGATTAAAGCTCAAAAATTAAAAAAATAACTTACAATTTTATCGTTTCATCGCTGCAACAAAACGTTTTATCTTTAGGGCTGTAAACGGTTCCAGATTCTATACACTTAATAACATCCAAAACGTGAGATAAAAACATGAATTTCAAAACATTAGCATTAGGCTTGGCGGTCGCATCTGTAGCAACAGTTTCTATGGCAAAACCAGTGGCCTATACGATTGACCCGACTCATTCAGCAACTGTTTTCTCTTGGAGCCACTTTGGTTTCTCTACGCCATCTGCAAACTTCAGTGACATCCAAGGCACCATTAATGTTGATAATGAAAAACCTGCGAATTCTTCGGTCAATGTGAACATCCCGGTTGCAAGCATTAATACGAATGTGAAAGCACTGGATGACCATATTAAGACAGCAGAATTTTTTGATGTTGCCAAATATCCGAATATTACTTTTAAAAGTACTAAAGTTCAGGCTTTAGGCAAAAACAAATATAAAATCACCGGCAACTTAACCGTGAAAGATGTCACTAAACCTGTGGTACTGGATGCAGTTTTAAATAAACAAGGCGTACATCCAATGACCAAATTACAAACGATTGGTTTCAATGCAACCACTTCATTTAACCGTTCAGCCTTTGGGGTAGGCGGTTATGTTCCAAATGTGGGCGATAAAATTACAGTAAACATTACTACCGAGGCTTCTGTACCTGCTCCGAAAAAGTAAGAGTGACAAATTAAAAAAGCACCCAATTGGGT
>NZ_DFDO01000081.1:0-5881 GCF_002367915.1 Acinetobacter sp. UBA3025 | reverse complement strand
GGTCTGATCCGTATGGTTAACCAACGTCGTAAGCTTCTTGACTACCTAAATGGTAAAGACCACGGTCGTTATGTTGCATTGATCGGTGCTTTAGGTTTACGTCGTTAATTCGATTTAAACTTTATTTTCGGGTTTATTGCATGCCTTGTGCTTTATTGCTGAAAACTAAAGTCGGTTTAGCCTTTGGCTAGATCAGGGGAAGGGGCGAATGTTCGCTCCTTCTTTGTGTTTAAAAATAGTGTTTATTTCTGGTGAGGTCGGCTTCTAAGCTTTGTCATTTACCCGTCCATTTGGATGTGAATGCCAAACCTTAGGGGTCTCCACTAGAATAAAATCAGGAAAAAATAAAACATGTCGATGTTTAATATTGTTCGTAAAGAATTCCAATTTGGTCAACATCAGGTTGTCCTAGAAACAGGTCGTGTTGCGCGTCAAGCCAATACTGTATTGATTAGCATGGGCGGCGTAACTGTATTGGTTGCTGTTGTTGCTCAACCAACTGCTAAAGCAGGTCAAGACTTTTTCCCACTGACTGTTAACTATCAAGAAAAACAATACGCAGCTGGTCGTATTCCTGGTGGTTACGGTAAACGTGAAGGCCGTGCATCTGAAGCTGAAACGCTGATTTCACGTCTGATCGACCGTCCAATCCGTCCATTGTTCCCAGAAGGTTACTATAACGAAATCCAGGTGACTGCGACTGTTGTATCTTCTGACAAGACTATGGAAGCTGACATTGCAGCAATGCTGGGTACTTCTGCAGCACTTGCGATCGCAGGTACACCATTCCGTGGTCCAATCGGTGCGGCACGTGTGGGTCTGATCAACGGTGAATACGTTCTAAACCCAAGCTTTGAACAATTGAAAGAAAGTGATCTTGACCTTGTGGTTGCAGGTACAGAATCTGCAGTACTGATGGTTGAATCAGAAGCGAAAGAACTTTCAGAAGACCAAATGCTGGGTGCAGTATTGTTCGGTCATGATGAAATGCAAATCGCGATCCAAGCAATCAAAGAATTCGCGACTGCAGCTGGTGCGAAAGAATCAACTTGGGTTGCTCCTGAGAAAAACGAAGACCTTCGTGCAAAACTGAAAGAAGCATTCGAAGCGAAAATCTCTGAAGCATATACCATTGCGGTGAAACAAGACCGTTATGCAGCACTTGATGCACTTCAAGCAGAAGCACTCGCTCAGTTCGTTCCAGAAGGCGACGAAACAGGTCTTGCTGATGACGTAAACGAATTATTTGAAGATCTTAAATACCGTACCGTACGTGACAACATCCTGTCTGGTAAACCACGTATTGATGGTCGTGATACTAAAACTGTTCGTGCCCTTGATGTACAGGTTGGCGTATTAGACCGCGCTCACGGTTCTGCATTATTCACACGTGGTGAAACTCAGGCATTGGTAACTACTACTCTGGGTAATACTCGTGATGCGTTGATGGTAGATACCCTGGCCGGTACTAAAACTGATAACTTCATGCTTCACTACAACTTCCCTGCATATTCTGTAGGTGAAACAGGTCGTGAGTCTGGTCCTAAACGTCGTGAAATCGGTCATGGTCGTCTGGCTCGTCGTGGTGTTCAAGCTGTGCTTCCAGCAGCTGACCGCTTCCCGTACGTGATCCGTATCGTATCTGACATTACTGAATCTAATGGTTCATCTTCAATGGCGTCTGTATGTGGTGCTTCTCTATCATTGATGGATGCCGGTGTTCCACTTAAAGCACCAGTTGCGGGTATCGCAATGGGTCTGGTGAAAGAAGGCGAACGTTTCGCAGTTCTTTCTGACATCCTGGGTGACGAAGACCATCTTGGTGATATGGACTTTAAAGTAGCGGGTTCTGCCAACGGTATTACTGCGCTGCAAATGGACATCAAGATCGAAGGTATTACTGAAGAGATCATGGAAGTTGCATTGAACCAGGCTTATGCAGGTCGTATGCACATCCTGAACGCGATGAATCAAGTGATTTCACGTGCTCGTCCAGAAATTTCTATGCACGCGCCGACTTTCCAAGTGATCAACATCAACCCTGACAAGATCCGTGACGTGATTGGTAAAGGTGGTGCCACTATCCGTCAAATCACTGAAGAAACTAAAGCTGCGATTGACATCGAAGATAACGGTACAGTACGCGTATTTGGTGAAACTAAAGCTGCTGCACAAGCTGCGATTGCAAAAATCCAGGCGCTGACTGCTGAAGTTGAGCCGGGCACTATTTACACTGGTAAAGTGATTCGTATCGTTGAATTCGGTGCGTTCGTGAACATCCTGCCAGGTACTGACGGTCTGCTTCACATTTCTCAAATCTCTAACGAACGTATTGCCAACGTGGCTGACGTATTGAAAGAAGGTCAGGAAGTGAAAGTACAGGTTGCTGACGTTGACAACCGTGGTCGTATTAAATTGACAATGAAAGACATCGAACAAGCATAATTCGATTACTTTTAAGTCTGAAAAAGCCCGCATCATGCGGGCTTTTTTATTTGGACAGATTCTTTATTTAAGAACCGAAATACATTTAATAATCACATTCTAGATAAAACGGATGATTAAACCTTATATGGAAAGACTCTTGGTCAAGAAAGCTGTTCTCATTCAGGTAAGCGGATCGGCTTCAGAGTTTTTCAGCATGCGATAAATCTCGTCTTTCAGTTTTAGCTTTTTGCGTTTAATCGCATCGATATCATCATTGATATGATTGACTGGATCGAGTTCAAGCTGGCTAATCTGTTTGTCCAATTCGCTATGTTCCTCAAACAATCGGGCAAAGTACGGATTTTCCTCACGTAATTGCACAATTAAATCACGGTATTCTGGGAACATATATTTGATCTTTTTATTGCAGTCTTTGGTTTTCATAGGGATATTTATCACTCAAAAAATAAAAGAAAAAAGCAAAATATGCCCTAGTCCGCATTGATCTAACTCAAGCAGACCGGACATTAAAAGGCATTATTTGAAATGCAGATGTTTCACCTCACGACGTAATTCCTGCACTTCATCAATGAGATCCAGCATCATGGCAACGGCACTAAAGGAAGCATCAAAATCACGCTGCAAACGGTAAGCGCGTTGTGCTCGAGTAATATCTTCCCCGAGGAAGGTACCAGGATGGGTTTTAGAACGGTTCGGCAAAATTCCATGTTCAATGAGTTGCATCACCCATTCCGGACTTTGGCCACATGCTTCAGAAAAGTGGAACAAATCAAAGGTACGATCATCCATGATTTCAGAGGGGATATAACCGTTGGAAAAGTTTTCTCTATATTGAATTGTAGTCATAGCTCTACTCCTTAAACAGCCAGGCTTGAGACATTCAGAGAGGAAGGTCGTCCTGAAGTAGGGGAATGCCATAATATTTTATGGCCGATGCGCTGTGCCCTAACGGTATGGAATGCTATTTGAACCAGCATCCTGCCTAGAAGAGGAACTCCTATCCTATGGAAATCCTGCTTGAACCTGAACAGCTCAGTCTGGGCAGGGAAACAAAGATCTAGGCGGGCATCTGTTTTTATAGTTTTATCTGTCATTTGCAAACCATCCGCTGTTTGCAACACACATTTACCCATGCCTATTAATTGAGGAATACATGTTGCATGGATACTCCGTTCCAGAGGTTCCAGAGTCCGTAGCAGATTGAATTGCAGCTGAAGATAGATCATTGTGTGAATAAAAAATAACCGTCTTCAATTCATTATTATGAGTTTGGGTTAAGGGAAACAGTTTTTATTTGTACTTAATTGTTTCAAATCATAACCATTAAAAAAGCCCCTGAAACAGGGGCATGGAAAACTGAAAAAAATTAGTATTTTATCCAGGTAACACTGCGTCCGATAACCGAAACGCCTACATAACCACGCAGGGTCAGACGTTTGCCATTGGCGCTTAAACGCGCTTTACCTTTGTAAACTTTGCCGCTGATTGGATCCAGTACCTTGCCATCATGGAATTCGCGAGGTTTTTTTGGGTCTGCCTTAAAATCCCAGATAAATGGCAAGCCAATAAATGGTTTATTCTTAAGTTGTCCTGGACATTTGCTACAGATTCCCAGTTTTTCTGCACCTGGCAGGCTGCGGGTTTCTACGATAATTCCCTCATAGCTACCATCTGGTTTTTTGCGGATTTCGACATCAGCACGAGAATAACCGGATTGATCATCGATAGTCTTCCATTTCCCCAGTAGTGGATCTTCAGACGCAAGGCTTAAACCTGCTGCTGTTGCTAATGTGATCCCCATCATTAAGCGACTTAAAATTTTCTTCATAACATGCCTGTTGATCAATGATTATTCGTATTAGATTTATTACTCTAATTTATTCATAAAATGTAACAAAATCAATAGCGTAAAATGTGATGAGATTGGCATAAAATTAATAAATTCATGTGAATTATCACATGACCTAAAAATAAAAAAGCTCCTAAGGAGCTTTTCTTAATAATCTGAATTCGAAACTAGTTTTTAATCCAGGTCATATTGCGTCCGACCGGTGCACCTTCAGCACGGCTATGAATGACGAGATGCCTGCCATTATTTTTCAGGCGGGCACGGGCCTGATAAAGCTGTCCAGAAACCGGGTCGAGCAGAGTGCCGTTAATAAATTCATTGCTATGGTCGGGATGACTGCTCAGTCCCTTAAGCATTGTTAGTCCAATGAGCGGCTGATCCTTTAATGCGCCTTTACATAGAGTGCAAGTTTGCTGTCGAGCTGCCCCAGGAATCTCACGCACATGCACAATTTTGGCAATATAGCGATCCTGAGCATCTTTACTAATCACCACATCTGCCAGGGAATAACCGGTACGGTCATCAATGGTTTTCCAGTGGCCAAGCAATGGATCACTGTTGGCGAACGCGGATAGACTGATGGTACTTGCTGCTGTAAGAATGATAGAACAAAGCAGTTTGAATCTCATTGCCACATTACCCCATGCTATTGAAAATATATTTAACTTCTTAAAGGCATAAAAAAATTATGGGATTAATATAGCGTGAAAAATACACTAAATACCAGTCAATAATCACATTAAATTAAGAAAAATGAATATGAGTTAAAAATTACGTTCATTCAGCATGATGAGAATGAGTAAGTATTTACGTGATAAGGAATGGGATAAAGATAATGATTTTAAGCTGTTCAAGCCTTTGATCTGGCCAGACAGCTTGCAGATGAGAATTTATAAAAAATGAGATTTATTCGACTTTCACCCAGGATACTGTTCGTCCGAGCATGGGTGTACCTACATAGTCACGAAGCGTCAGTACATTACCTCAGGAATTCAGAGTTGCCTTGCTTTTATAGACATTACCGGTTAGTGGATCGAGAATTGAACCATTAACGAATTCATTTTTCTTTTCAGGATTTGGTTTTAGACCTGATAAGACAGAGAGACCCAGAATAGGTACGTCTTTCAGTGCCCCCTTACATTTAGAGCAATGGGTATGTGCAGGACGATTTGGAATGGCATGGATACGAACAACTTTACCCTGATAAGTACCATCATTGAGTTTACTGATTTCAACATCAGCACGCGCATAGCCCGTTTTGTCATCAATGGCTTTCCATGTGTCCGTGATTTCGGCTGCATAGCTGAAGCTCTGCACAGCACATAACATCACACCCATTAAATATCGAAATTTCATTTAAAATCTTCCACTTATTTTTTTGATTTTTTTACTTTGAAAATACCGTTGATCTTCTGATTCTATCGGTGTGCAAATTTTAATCATGAGGCAAGCTTGAAGTTAAGTACATTTGTCTTTTTTTTATGAGGAATTTTGGTCAATATTTTATGAAAATGTCTTGTCCTGAAATAGATTGACAGTATTCCACTTCAAACCGAGTTAAGTAATTAGCTCGGTTTTAGTTTG
>NZ_DFDO01000217.1:2819-4923 GCF_002367915.1 Acinetobacter sp. UBA3025 | reverse complement strand
ATGGGACTTGCAACGCCTACATCAATCATGGTGGGAACTGGGCGTGGTGCTGAAATGGGTGTTTTATTCCGTAAAGGGGAAGCTTTGCAGCTGCTCAAAGAAACTAAAGTGGTTGCTGTTGATAAAACAGGGACCCTGACTGAAGGGAAACCAATTTTAACCGATCTGCATGTCTTAGAAGGGTTTGAATACAATGCCGTACTTTCACTTATGGCAGCCGTTGAATCAAAGTCTGAGCATCCTATTGCTCGAGCAATTGTACAAGCCGCTATAGATAAGGAATTAATCCTGTCTCCTGTTGCTGATTTCAAGTCAGTCACGGGCTATGGAATAGAAGCAACGGTGTCTGAACATTTGGTTCATATTGGTGCAGATCGATATATGGAAAAACTAGGTTTGAATCCTAATGTTTTTTCTCAATTTTCGGATCGTTTGGGAGAAGAAGGAAAAACCCCTCTCTATGTTGCGATTGACCAGAAACTTGCTGCCATTATTGCTGTAGCAGATCCAATTAAAGAATCAACATTTGCTGCAATTGAAGCGTTACATCAGCTAGGTTTAAAGGTTGCCATGATTACAGGTGATAACCGTCATACAGCTCAAGCGATTGCAAAAAAACTAGGTATTGATGAGGTTATTGCAGAAGTCTTACCAGAAGGTAAAATAGAGGCCGTTAAAAAATTAAAAAATCAATATGGTAAACTCGCATATGTTGGAGATGGCATTAATGATGCCCCTGCACTTGCAGAAGCAGATATTGGTTTAGCAATAGGTACAGGTACAGACGTAGCTATTGAAGCTGCTGATGTGGTTTTGATGTCTGGCAACCTGAAAGGAGTGCCGAATGCTATCGCTTTAAGCAAAGCGACTATAACCAATATTCGTGAAAATTTATTTTGGGCATTTGTTTACAATGCAGCTCTGATTCCTATTGCAGCAGGTGTACTTTATCCGCAATTTGGACTGCTACTTTCTCCTGTATTTGCTGCTGGTGCAATGGCTCTCTCGTCAATATTTGTACTAGGAAATGCTTTACGATTAAAACGTTTTAAGGCCCCCCTTGCAATTATTTAACCATTTTTTATATACATTTAAAGTTTTGTTGGCTTTACTTTATATATTTGGAAATAGTCTAAGCCATGTTGGCTTTTATTAAATATCATACAGTTGATATTCTAATTATTTGAGAGGGATTAAGATGAAAAGAATTTTATTAATATGCTTTATAGGCATGTCATTTACCTATGCGAATGCTCATTCTGGGGGAACGAACTCACAGGGTTGTCATACCAACAGTAAAACTGGTGATTACCACTGTCATTAATAGGTGCGCACACAGTTTTTTTATTTAAAAGACTGTGCTTTAAAGTTATAAGTAGCGTTTAACTAAAGCTAAAAATTCATTCAGTTCTTTTTCCTTTATTTCCTCAGTATCACCGAGTACATGTTCTCTAAGATGAAGTTCTATTAACTCATTCATTAAGCCATTTATCGCACCTTTAATTGCTGCAACTTGCTGTAATACCTCAATACAAGAATTTTCATAATTTAAAATATTCTGTTCAAGGGCATTAGTTTGACCTTGAATTCGTCTAATCCGATTTAAAATTTTTTTGTTCTGATTTAAGTGAGACATACTATTCAACCTCAAGAACATATACTATGGGGGAGTATTAATTGTGGTGCAATAAAATGCAATATCTAAATAATGTTAAAAGTGACCATTCGCATCAATTTGACGAAGGAAATCCTTTAGCACAAAAGAAAATTTTAATCGCAACCATCCTCACTGGTGTAATGATGGTGTTTGAAATTTTTGGAGGATGGTTCTTTAATTCCATGGCTTTATTGGCTGATGGATGGCATATGAGTTCTCATATGTTGGCATTGGGCTTAGCTTATTTTGCCTATAAAATGGCTCGAAAATATGCTCGTGATCAGAGATTCTGTTTCGGTACATGGAAGATAGAAATCTTAGCTGGATATTCGAGTGCCATTTTATTGATGGTTGTTGCTGTATTCATGGGTGTTCAATCGATAGAACGTTTATTCAATCCTGTGAATATTCACTACAACGAGGCAATTTCAATTGCGATTGTTGGCT
>NZ_DFDO01000217.1:0-2606 GCF_002367915.1 Acinetobacter sp. UBA3025 | reverse complement strand
CATCATCACTCTCATGATGACCATGACCACCACCACGATCATCATCACTCTCATGATGACCATGACTTAAACCAGAAAGCCGCTTTTCTTCATGTAGTAGCAGATGCAGTAACTTCTGTATTAGCGATTATTGCACTTTTCGCAGGGAAGTATTTTGGATGGGATTTTTTAGATGCAATTCTAGGAATCGTAGGTGCAGTGCTTGTAGCACAATGATCTTGGGGATTGATTAGAGAAACAGGTAAAACATTGCTTGATGCAGAGATGGAACATCCTGTAGTAAAGGAGATTCAGGAAGTTGTAGAGGAATTAGATAACCAAATTACGATTACTGATCTGCATGTCTGGAAAGTAGGTAGAAGTAAATTTTCATGTATTTTATCCCTAAATACAGTTAATGACTCCTTAACAGCAGAGGTAGTTCGTAAAGCTTTGTCAATTCATGAAGAGATTGTTCATATTTCTGTTGAAATTAACAAGAATTTCCATGTTGTTTAAATTAATATTTATTCCTTTTAAACTTTATCAGTCTATTTATGTAAATCTTAGATTAGAATTTGTTTGTTGTAGAGCGTCGGGGCGCCTCGGCAATTCTGCGTGTTGAAATAGAAAGGAAAATTCATTACTTTAAAGCGCAAAGCGTGTTGCAGATGCAGCTCTTATTCCGAGGAATTTTACACTGGTATCGCCCGCCGATAGAAACACCAGATCCGGCAGTCAGGACGTAAATAACCATTCCTCCAGTTTAAATAAAAAAACCTGCAGATTCGATGCAGGTTTTTTTTAGAGATAATCAATCGCGTCTTATTTGGCTTTACGCTCTTTCTCGATCAGGTAATTCACCACCTGAATGACTTTGGCATCATTACCCTGCACAATATATTTACCATTCACGGTCACTGCCGGAACACCACTTAACTGATACTGAGCAGCCAGATTTTTGGCTTGGGCAATTTTCGAAGTGATCGGGAAAGATTTATAAGTGCTGTTAAATTTTGCTTCAGGAATACCATAGCGGGTATAGAACTTGGCCAATTGCGCCTGTTCTAAAATTGGACGTTGCTTATCATGAATATCATGGAATAATTGTAAATGTGCTTTTTGACGCACACCCAATGCTTCAGACACATAATAAGCACGCGCTGCCTGCTCCCAGAGTGGATTCATTGCAGCCGGCGTACGTACAAAACGTACATCTTTTGGTAATTTTTTCAACCAGCCCTGCATATGTGGTTCAAGCGCGAAACAGTGACCACAGCCGTACCAGAAGAATTCACGTACCTCAATTCTGCCCGGTTTTTCGACTTTGACTGGTTTTGCAACCACCTGATAGTCCTGACCTGCCACAAAATTGGCCATAGCATTGCCTGAAAAGGCCAAAACAGATGCGGCAACAGCTCCTAAAAGGAATTTTTTCATTGGGATTATCGTCCTCTAAATCATTATGCTTAGTGTATGGGTTCACTATAAATCAATTATGCCGGTTCCGTTTTCATGCTGCGAACTTTTGTGCTATCAGAACCGCTACATTAAAGTATGCGACTGATTTTAAGTCAGTTAATATGGCCATTCGACCGCTATGTGTTTTTAGATAATCACAAAAGTTAAACTTTGAGTAATAAAAACGGTTATAATTTCTACGATTAAAACGTAGTGGTCAAACCTACAGTAAATATTAGCTTCTTACTATTCTCTTCAGTAACAGCCGCGTGGCTCTGAGAATGATCTTCTGACATACAATAGTTTCCTTATTCTATTTACGATTAGCTGAGAGACTTGAGTAAGCCTCAATATTTCTGCTAAAAATTGCTTACTATAATTGGTCAAGAAGCTTTCTTTTCATTTATCCACCGGGACAATATTGGTAATAAAACCAACATAAGAAGGGTTGATGAGATAATTCCTCCAATAACCACATTTGCTAGTGGGCACTTTACTTTTTTCTCCAATTCCAATGCCTCCCTAACTAATTAGAGAGTTTTAAGCATTATTACATGAATCTTTCCAGTACTATTGTTGCAAATATACTAAGTTGCATATTTATTCCTGCCTATGTATAGGAGCATATGTAACCCTAAAGTTTAAAATAGTCTTTTCGGATTATTTAAAAATTTGAAAATGGTAAAGAATAAATTAAAAAAAATAAATATATTTATCATTCGATTTAAAAAAATTAATTAATCTTAGTTACACCATACTAAAAATAACTAATTTTTAGTTTTCCTAGTTATATGTGCTTCATTATAATTTAGAATTAATTCTCTTCACACCCTTTGCTTTTTTCATTGTTAATTATTTCTAAATTTTTCTCTAAGAAACGAAGTCCCCCATCAGCAAAACTACTGGTTGAAAAAACTATAGTAAAAATAACTAAAACAATCTTCATATATATATTATTGAATCTAATCATATCTTGGACCAAAAAATAATTTCTTCATATACTAATTCCTAGATATATACACCTAAATGACAACCAAATTACAAATTTGTAATTTTGTTAAGGTTTGTCCTAAAAAAAATAAATTAATACTATTTTAACAAAGATAAGTCGTTGCTGAAAAATTTGAATTGTAAGGGATTTAATTAGGCACTGTTGCAAATAGAGA
>NZ_DFDO01000281.1:0-5591 GCF_002367915.1 Acinetobacter sp. UBA3025 | reverse complement strand
GTCTCGTTTCCCGCTCCAAATTCTAAAAGCCTCAGTTGAATGACTGGGGCTTTTTTATTGTTGTTTTATTCAATATTTTACTTCATAAGAAATTTTTATACTTAAAAAAGTAAGTTTACAAAAGTGCTCTTTCAAAACTGTGAACAAAAAACCGTGTAGATGATGCTCCAGAGTATCAATCATACAAGATAAAAAAAACTCCAAAACAAAAGATAGTATTAGCTACTACTAAGTGGCTTATGTTAAACAAGATCAGCTTGCCTAGATCCTAAATATTGATGCCGCGGAGCCTGTTAATAATTTCTGTCATTGCTTCTTAATAAAAAAGCAACTAATATGACTCTTATACTACCAAAAAGCAATAAATGTATCTACAATGAATAAGTCTTTACTTCAGCAAATCAAAAAAAGACGAACCCAATTGGGCTTAAAGCAAGTTGATATGCAATCCCGTACAGGCATTTCAAGACAGCAATACCAAAAGCTGGAAAGTCAGGGTAACCCTCGATTAGAGACCTTAGAAATTATCGCGGCAGGATTAAATGCTCAACTGATGCTCATCCCTGATGATAAGGTTCATTTGATTAGACAATTATTGAATGATGAAATTAAAGTCACTATTGAAGATCAGGATGACTTAATGACTAACCCATGGAAGGGTCTTCTCGGAGGAGAGGAACCATGAATACTGTTGCCGTCCTGAAATTAACATTACATCACGCTGTCGTTGGATACTTGGCAGGATTTCAGAGCGGAAAAAATATTCTGGTTTTTACAGATTCTTTCCGCTCTGATCAGCAACGCCCGACCTTGAGCCTGCTGACTTCCCCCTTGTATCCTCAAGTGGATAAGATTTTAGAAAAGACCTATGTTACACATCAGCGTTTACATCCCTTGCTATCAAACTTGCTACCAGAAGGTGCATTACGCGAACTGATTGCACAAAGCCTCAAAGTACATATAGACAATGAATTTCAGTTATTGGCAGCTTTAGGTCATGATTTACCTGGAGCACTCATTGCGACTCCATTAGATCCAGAAGAAATTCCAGATGAAATAAAATTCAAACTGCAGATCTCTAATCCAGATCAGATCTTAAAGCAAGAGATTCGAACAGATAATAAGTTTTCCTTGGCCGGCGTCCAAATGAAGTTTTCCATGAAAGCCAAAGATGGGCGTTTTACACTAGTCCAGGCAACGGAATCGTCTCTACTCGGGGACTGGATTATCAAAACTCCTTCTTCCAGACATGCTTTTGTTCCGCTAAATGAATATTCTATGATGAGCCTTGCCAAAATGGTCGGAATAGATGTCCCTGAGATTCGCTTGGTGGATATGGCACTCTTACAAAACCTTCCACCATTAAATTTACCCCAAGAGCAATATGCTTTTGCAATCAAAAGATTTGATAGACAGAGTACTGCTGATACTACAGAGCTTATTCACATCGAAGACTTTGCTCAGATCTTCGGTGCATATCCACAGCAGAAATACAGCACCACAAATTATGAGCAGATAGGAAAGATCATTTATCAATTTTCAGATAACAAAATTCTTGATATTCAGCAATTTGCCAGCCGCTTACTTGTCAACATTTTGCTCGCCAATGGAGATGCACACTTAAAAAACTGGAGTATGATTTATCAGGACAAAAGAACACCAAGATTATCTCCCGCATACGATATATTGATGACTAGTGTATATATTGAAAATGAGCTTCATTTCGCATTGAATCTTGCCAAAAATAAAGATTGGTATTTAGCTGAGATGAAACACTTTGAACAATGGGCTGAAAAAGTCGGTGTTCCATGGCGTGTTATTGAAAAACAACTTCACGCCATTATGGACAAAGCACGTTCAGTATGGCCAGTGCTATTACTAGACTTACCTATGATTTCTGTTCATAAAGAAAAATTAAGAGAACATTGGAAAAGATTGCATCCAGACTTTCAGATACTTACAGATAATTAGAGGAAACCTGTAACCAAGCTAAAATTTCTCAAACAATTTCATCACATCATTTTCCGTCAGTTTCGCTTCTCCCTCATGATCTGTGCTTAGAATAGACTGTGCCAGTTCTGCTTTATTCTGCTGCAAGGCAATAATTTTTTCTTCTATGCTTTTATTGGTAATCAGCTTATACACAAATACCGGCTTGTCCTGTCCAATCCGCCATGCACGATCTGAAGCTTGATCTTCAGCAGCAGGGTTCCACCATGGATCATAGTGAATGACCGTATCTGCGGCAGTTAGATTCAGACCGACCCCTCCTGCTTTCAGACTGATTAAAAATACCGGCACTTGTCCAGACTGAAATGCTGTAATGACTTCATCTCGCTTTTTGGTCTTTCCAGTCAGCTTCACATAGCCAATTTTTGCGTGATAGAGCTGTTGTTCAATCAGTTCCAACATTGAGGTAAACTGAGAGAAAATAAGAATTTTTCGTCCCTCTTCCACCATTGGAACAACCATATCCATCAACTGTTCAAGTTTGGCAGAATACGCCTGCCCGGTTTTAACTGAATCCAGTTTCAGCAAGCTAGGATGACAACAGACCTGACGCAGCTTCAGCAAGGCATCTAAAATTTGGATTTGACTACGCTTAAAGCCTTTTTCTGCCACAATTTTCTGAATATTTGCCTGCATCGTGGCGCGAACAGCCTCGTATAGCTTGGATTGCTGCTCATTCATGTCAATATTGACTTCAATCGTGGTTTTTTCAGGCAATTCCTTGGCAACGTCAGTTTTCAAGCGACGTAAAATAAAGGGTTTAATGCGGTTTACCAACTTTTGCCTTAGCTGCTGATCACCGCGTTTTTCAATAGGATAGCGGTACTTTTTATTAAAGATTTCTTGTGAATATAAAAATCCTGGCATTAGAAAATAAAATAGTGCCCACAGCTCACCCAAATGATTTTCCATAGGTGTACCGGTTAGACATAGACGATGTCGCGCTGTTAATTGCCGTACTACCTGTGCAGCTTTGGCACGCGGATTTTTGATATTCTGCGCTTCATCCAGAATGAGTTGATGATATTCATATTGCTTCAGTTGCTCTTCATCTCTCGCCAAGAGCGGGTAGGTGGTTAACACAATGTCATGGTCTGAAATCTGCTCAAAATACTGATGGCGGTCGGGGCCTTGTAGCAGCAGTACCTTGAGCTCAGGGGTAAATTTTTCCGCTTCTTTGAACCAGTTATGCATCAGCGATGTGGGTGCAACAATTAAGGCGGGGCTGTCCTGCAAATGACCAGCCTGCTTTTCCATGAGTAAGTGGGCTAAAGTTTGTGCTGTTTTACCCAAGCCCATATCATCCGCCAGAATCCCGCCATGCTGGGTTTCCCTTAAAAACTGTAACCAGCCAAGGCCCTGCTGCTGGTATGGACGCAATTCCCCCTGAAAACCTTGTGGTGTCGGCAGTTGTTGCTGATAGCCTTGTTTGAATTTCTGCGCAAATTGCTGCAGGCGATTACTGACCTGCCACACCATCCCCAGATGATGCTGTAATTCTAATAGTTGACTCGCATCATAGCGATCTATGCTACGCTCTTCTTGCTGTAAAATGCTCTGCAGATGCAACAATACCGGCTTAATGTCCTTTGCGGATAAAGCCAAATCGGGTTGATCCGCTGCAGTTTTCAGGGTGAAAATTTGACTGTCATTCAGATGACTAAAAATCCGTGGATCAAGTAAATCAGGATGTTCTTTCACCAAAGCCACAAGTGCATCGAGTAAATCATAGCTATTGCCTGCACTGTCCTGAACGGTCGCCCCGATATTGAACCAGTCCTGCTGGCCTTCAGATTCAGTGATAGAAATATTTAAATTTTCAACATATTGCAGCTTAAATGGACTGTGTTCCAGATGCTCTATCTGCCATCCCATCAATTCAATTTGATTGATGGGCATCAGCTGTTTGATCCAGTCTCCATAGAACGCAAAAACCATAGAATCAAGATGTTGTTTATCTAGTTTTAATTGCTGGTAATAATTAAGATCTTTCACCCACTTCAGTGATTCGACCAACAGCTGTAAACGCTGGATTGACTGTTGTTCCTGAACTAAATCCCGAAGCTGTCGCACCATTTTCCCATGCTGCTCACCAATAAAACTGTCACCTGATGTACCTGCTTTTATTCGCCCACCAGCATAGGAAAATTCAATTTCAGCACAAACAGATTCCTCTAATTTCCAATCAAATTTATCTAAAACACCGAAGCGTAAAATTGGCTGGGGACTTCCCTCAAGGACATCAATATGCTGAATAGACTCGGGCCGAGGCAGATTTTTCACGTCTGAATATTGATGAGTCAGTTTCTCAAACTCTGGCAAGAGCATAGATGGAAGATCAGGCATCTGTAAAAAATGGTACAGAAGATTTGCCGTATATTCACCATATAACTGGCCCACCGTGTTCTGTTGAATATCCACATAACATGGTGGATGGCTCGCGAGAATCTGAATATGTGGATTTGATTTCAAATCGAGTCGAATATCATCATTGACCAATTCAATGTTTAAATGCTCTGTCTGTTTGTTTACACCTTGTTGCCAGATCAGTTCGATGTGATAGCCTTGTTCTGACCATTGAAGTGCAGTATGACTCTTTTTTTGCCAGTACACATCGCCACTTTGAATAAAAGATTTGAAATGCTCCAATAAAATTCTGGAGATATCAAGATTGCTTTGATAAAAGCGTTCGTCACTGTTTATTTTGGCATAATAATAAATCTGGTTAAATAATTGTCGTTTTTGTTCAGGTAAAGTCAGATGCTTTCTGGTGATATTTTCATATTGGGTATAATAACTTTCCCCCGCAATTGAGCCGTTTTTATTGCGTCTGGCCTTCTGAACATCAACTGTCAATTTCTTTAAGCTGACAGACTGATCTAGCAGGTAAATTAAATAATTGTTTGTTTTGACAGATTGCTCTGGTTCAGTCTGTTGTAAATACCGTTTAAAATCATTCAACCAGCGCTGCGCCTGATCATCCCCCCGTTGACGTTTTGTGATTCCCTGCGGGGATTGAGAGTCAGCATAACGCTGCTGAAATTCCTGGCGATATTCCTGAAAGAATAACCGCGCTAAAGCAGCAGCATGTTTACAGTTATATCCAACCGGACAAGTGCAGTCGTCATCGATTAAACGGTCTTTTTGGGGATTATAGGTAATTGCGGTATCGTAATAATCTGTTCCTTCAATTTGGGCATACATCGTAACCCCGTCTTTTTCCTCAAAGAACTCAATCGTTTCCCTATCAATGTGTTTAGCATAGCTCAGACTGCGCTGAAGAGTTGCAGTACTAAAGCGAGATAGAAAATTGATCAATGAGGACATAATTACCAGAAACCAAAAATGTTTATACAATAATAACGGACAAAGCTGTCATTTCAGAACAGTAGGGCTCGCCAACGTATCAAAAGGAAATAAATCCATGCTCAAAAAAACTTAATGTTTACTACAATAGATGGGGTGAATATTGGCTCGATTTGTAAGGTTGCAATCCGATTCAGCAATATCGCTCATGACCTATTACCTGGACAAATTCAAGCAGAGACTCTCCAACTGATCCAAAATAGGATTGAGCATAA
>NZ_DFDO01000176.1:3983-7537 GCF_002367915.1 Acinetobacter sp. UBA3025 | reverse complement strand
TACCCAAAGCTGGATAAGGCTGTAATTGATTTCAGTGTTATCCATTCTTTGCTTAATATAATTTATATTTTATGAGAATTTTCAAACAAACAGTCCTTTTCGGCTGTGCTGCTGTTTCTAGTATTTATTGTTTTGCAGACGATGCAGAAGCAAAAAAAATTGAAACTAGTGGAAACATCAGTGTAGTTTCTAAATACATCTCTCGTGGTCTGACCAATGCACCAGAAAATGATGACGTTGCTTTACAGGCAGCGCTGAATCTGGCTTATGGTAATTTTTATGTCGGTTACTGGGGCTCAACCTTAGGTTATTCCTATCCGGAACTGGAAGGCAAGAAGTCACATCGTCGTGATAAATTTGAACATGATTTTATTGTGGGCTATACCTATAGCAGTGAAAACTACGACTGGAATTTTTGGGATGCGACCTATTATTATCCGGGTGGCAGCCATACCACTTCAAATGAATTAGGTTTGAATGTAAGTCGTGCACTGAATGACAAGACCAGCGTGACAGCGGGTGTGTCGACCTATTTATATGATGTGGCCTATGCCAATCAGGGCGATACTTTTTATACCCTGGATCTAACCCATCAGATTAATGATAAGCTTGGTGCGCATGTCGGTGCAGCAGGTGGTTATTTTAATGATGAAGGCAAATATGAAGGTAATGAGCTGGATAATACCACAAAACAGCATGCTTTCCGTTATGCAACTGCCGGATTGAGTTATGAAGTTGCGCCGAAGTTGACCTTGTCTAGTGACTATATCTTCGGTGGTTATGACCGTTTTGGTGATAAACAGCGCGATCTCGCTGTGTTTGGTATTGGCTATGACTTTTAAGTTGGATCTTGATCTGATTTAAAAGACGCATTTCGCAGTCCATAAAATCCAGTCGGGAACAGCAAGTATCAATAAAAACAGCCTGTTCCCGGCTTAAAGCCAGATTTCCTGAATATTTAATTAACAGATATTTTGATAAATCTGCAGGAAATTCGAGCAAACATTATCAATTTCATAAAATGATTCTATAATAGCGCCCATTCTTACTCGAGCTTATCCTGAAACTGACTGGTTGAAGGTTTAACCCGGGTTATTATTATTTTTGAGTCAAATTCTCCTCCGTGATTCGGCTTGTATATTCAGATTTAGCATCTTATCTGTCCGTGGTGGCACATAAGAATATTTAGGTATCCACATGGAAATTAAGGTCAATTATCTCGATAATCTTCGTCAGGAAGCCAAGTTCGATGACTTCACGGTAATCGCCGATCAGCCGATCCGCTATAAAGGTGATGGTTCTGCGCCAGGTCCATTTGATTATTTTCTGGCATCTTCTGCGTTGTGTGCAGCTTATTTTGTTAAAGTTTATTGTGCAGCGCGTGACATTCCAACCGACAATATCCGTCTGTCTCAAAACAATATCGTCGATCCTGAAAACCGCTACAAACAGATTTTTAAAATTCAGGTCGAGCTACCGGCTGATATCTCTGAAAAAGACCGTCAGGGGATTTTGCGTTCGATCGACCGTTGTACCGTCAAAAAAGTCATTCAAACCGGTCCTGAATTTGTCATAGAAGAAGTTGAAAGCATTGATGCCGATGCGCAGGCTTTGTTGATGCCAAATCTGGCTTCAGACAGCCTGACCTGTATTCCGGGTAAAGACTTACCACTCGAAGAAACTATTGCCAATATGTCTGCGATTCTGGCAGGCCTCGGTATGAAGATTGAAATTGCGTCTTGGCGTAATATCGTACCGAATGTCTGGTCACTGCATATTCGTGATGCCCAGTCACCGATGTGCTTTACTAATGGTAAAGGTTCAACCAAAGAAAGTGCGCTGGCGTCTGCACTGGGTGAATTCATCGAGCGTCTGAACTGTAACTTCTTCTATAACGATCAGTTCTGGGGTGAAGATATTGCCAATGCAGAATTTGTGCATTATCCGGATGAAAAATGGTTCCAGCCAGGTCCAAATGGTGAATTGCCAGAAGAAGTTTTAGACGAACATACCCGTGAAATTTATGATCCTGAAGATGAATTACTAGGCACTCATCTTTATGATACTAACTCAGGTAATAAAGCACGCGGTATCTGTTCATTGCCATTTGTACGTCAGTCTGATGGTGAAACTGTATATTTCCCATCGAATCTGATTGAAAACCTGTATCTCAGTAATGGTATGAGCGCGGGCAATACCTTGGCTGAAGCTCAAGTACAATGTCTGTCTGAAATTTTCGAACGTGCGGTTAAGCGTGAAATTCTGGAAGGTGAACTGGCACTGCCGGATGTACCTGAACACGTACTGGCAAAATATCCGAAAATTGTTGAAGGTATTAAAGGCTTGGAAGAACAGGGCTTTCCAGTACTGGTCAAAGATGCTTCTTTAGGTGGCCAGTTCCCGGTGATGTGCGTGACCTTGATGAATCCGCGTACGGGTGGTGTCTTTGCCTCATTCGGTGCCCATCCAAACTTTGAAGTCGCTTTAGAGCGTAGTCTGACTGAACTGTTACAAGGTCGTAGTTTTGAAGGCCTGAATGATCTGCCAAAACCAACCTTCAGTTCAAATGCAGTTACTGAACCGAATAACTTCGTTGAGCACTTTATTGACTCAAGTGGTGTCGTATCTTGGCGTTTCTTCAGCGCAAAATCTGACTATGATTTTGTCGAGTGGGATTTCACCAATAATGGTCAAAACTCAAATGCCGATGAAGCGCAGGAATTGTTTACCATTCTGGAAGAGATGGGCCACGAGGTTTATATGGCGGTCTATCAGCATTTAGGTGCAACTGCTTGTCGTATTCTGGTGCCGGGTTATTCTGAAATTTATCTGGTTGAAGATCTAGTTTGGGATAACACTAATAAGGCGCTTTTATATCGTGAAGATATCCTGAACCTGCATCGTCTGGATGATGAACAGCTGGGAGCTCTGGTTGAACGTCTGGAAGAAGCAGATGAAGATGATTACACCGAAATCCGTACCTTGATCGGGATTGAATTTGACGAAAATACCGAATGGGGTCAGTTGACCATTCTGGAACTAAAACTCCTGATCTATCTGGCTTTACAGCAATTTGAAGAAGCTAAAGACCTGGTCGAACAGTTCCTGCAATACAATACCAACACGGTTGAACGTGGCCTGTTCTATCAGTGCATGAATGTCGTGCTTGAAGTCATTCTGGATGATGAAATGGAACTGGAAGACTATGAACACAACTTCCGCCGTATGTTTGGTGATGCCCGTATGGATGCAGTCCTCGGTTCAGTAGAAGGTACAGTACGTTTCTACGGTTTAGCTGAAACCAATATGCAGCTTGAAGGTCTGGATCGTCATCTACGTTTAATTGACAGCTACAAGAAACTGCATGCAGCGCGTGCCAAGTTTGTAGCAGCGTAGTAAGTGAAGATGATTAGCTGACTTTGCTAGTCTTTAAATCTTTAAAAAAATAGCCCATCTTAGAATGGGCTATTTTTTATATTGCTCTAACATCTTAGGAGTAATTAAAAAAAGAAAAAATAAAGGGCGCTCATTGCCGCCCATTTAAATCTTAAATA
>NZ_DFDO01000176.1:0-3803 GCF_002367915.1 Acinetobacter sp. UBA3025 | reverse complement strand
GCCCATTTAAATCTTAAATAACAGCTTAAATATTATTTAAAGTCAAGGAAATGTTATTGACCATATGAATCAGACGAGGACCGATTTCATTTTCCAGTTTTTCCTGATTGAGTAAATAAGTTGGGGCACCACAGTTAAAGGTCAAAATACCATGTTTAGGGTGAATTAAAGGTACTGCGACAGAGTTCACATCTTTGGCCCAATCACCGAGAGATAAGCAATAGCCATAATCCTGATAATCACGAATAGCACGTTCTAAATTACGCTTAATGGTTGGCCACTGATCTTCATTTCTTTTCTTGATGGCATCAAACAGATACTCACGTTCTTTAACTTCCATCGCAGCCAGACAGGCACGACCCATCGCACTACTATGAATAGGCAGGGTAGAGCCAACTGGACGACGCATGGTCAAAGTAGACTCTGTGTGAACGACTTCCAAATAAATCATGCTCAGACGATCACGTGTTGCCATGGCGACAGGCGCTTGCGCATAACGTGACATTTCTTCCATAAATGGATAAGCCTGTGTACGTGCCGAAATATTGCTGAGCGCCGCATAACCCAGAGCCAATACACCAACGTCCAACAGGTATTTGGTCGTATTCGGTAACTGTTTTAGATAACCTAAAGAAACCAACGTGCTGGTGATCCGGGCAACAGTCGGTTTTGGCAGATTAGTGAGTTGTGCAATTTCCTGGTTGCCCAGTAATTGATTCGTTGCGGAAAAACATCTGAGGATTTCTAAACCACGTGCAATAGACGCGATAAATTGTGGGTTATTTTCTCTATGAATATGTGAAATCGGATCTAAACGGATCTCATCAAAATTAGGTATTTCGCAAGTTTTATTTTTTGTCATGGTCAGAGCAATTAAAGGTAAATTAATAAATATGATAGCAATTAAATTTCACGATACAAAATAAAACACTTCTATTAGTGATAAAAATAAATAAAAAAGTGCTCACTTTATCTGTATTTAAGTTAATTAGCGCTATTCAGCTAAAAACCATGCAGAATCTATAGGTTTTTGAGACCTGTAATGATTTTTAAGTATCTTTAGAAAATTTAAAGTTCGCCAGATAAAATTTCAGGAAAATGGAGCCAATCAAAACGAGAATCATCAGCACGATTTAATTGAAACATTCTTATCTCGCTGCGCTTTTATAGAATCAATTATGACCTGATTCCGATCATCTAACTCTTTTCTAAATCTACCAACAATCTAAAAATTTCGCATTGTGAAATAAAATTCTAACTAAAATTTTTAATTAAAGCTAGAAAAATTTGCTTTTTTGCTTAAAAAATAAAATTTTTAATAATTTTTCTTGCTCAAAATGAATTTTTATGATTATTTATTTCGTATTACGAAACTAAAATTAAAGGGTAAAGGAATTTACCCAGATGAACTAAATAACATGGAGATCCCTATGATTCGCGATCCGGAAATGCTCGAGCAACTTCTTTCGACTATTCGTAACTTTGTCAAAAATGAACTAGTCCCTTTAGAACATGAAGTTGAAGAAAGTAACGCGATTCCTGAGCGTATTGTCGAGCAGATGAAAGAATTGGGTCTGTTTGGCCTAACTATTCCAGAGGAATACGGCGGTTTAGGTATTACCATGGAAGAGGAAATTCTGGTCGCAATGGAATTAGGCCGTACGTCGGCTGCATTCCGTTCTTTGATCGGAACCAATAACGGGATTGGTTCAAGCGGGATAGTGATTGACGGTACAGAAGAGCAAAAACAGAAATACCTGCCACGTTATGCGACTGGTGAAATCATTGGTTCATTCTGTTTAACTGAGCCAGATTCAGGTTCAGATGCAGCATCTTTAAAAACCAGCGCGGTTAAAGATGGCGATTACTATATTTTAAACGGTACCAAACGTTTTATTACCAATGCACCGCGTGCAACGACATTTACGGTGATGGCGCGTACCAATCCTGACATCAAAGGTGCAAGCGGCATTTCTGCATTCCTGGTAGAAGCGAATACTCCGGGCCTAAGTCTGGGCAAAATTGATAAAAAAATGGGCCAACATGGTTCATACACTTGTGACGTGATTTTTGATAACTGTAAGGTTCATAAGGATCAGTTGATCGGTGGCGTTGAGGGCATTGGCTTTAAAACTGCAATGCGTGTCTTAGATAAAGGCCGTCTACACATTGCTGGCTATAGCGTTGGCATGGCAGAGCGTATGCTGGAAGATGCTTTAAATTATGCAGTGGAACGTAAGCAGTTTGGTCAACCGATTGCGAATTTCCAGCTCATCCAAGGCATGCTGGCAGATTCTAAAGCTGAGATTTATGCAGCGAAATGTATGGTTCTGGATGCTGCTCGTCTGCGCGACGAAGGTAAGAATGTGACCACAGAATCTTCATGCGCGAAAATGTTTGCGACTGAAATGTGTGGCCGTGTAGCGGATCGCTGTCTGCAAATTCATGGTGGCGCAGGCTATATCAGTGAATATTCAATTGAACGTTTCTACCGTGATGTGCGTTTGTTCCGTCTGTATGAAGGTACAACTCAAATCCAGCAAATCATCATCGCACGTGAAATGATTAAACAAGCGACCGCTTAAACAGCAGATT
The DNA here is from genome assembly GCF_002367915.1 of Acinetobacter sp. UBA3025. Taxonomy (NCBI): domain Bacteria; kingdom Pseudomonadati; phylum Pseudomonadota; class Gammaproteobacteria; order Moraxellales; family Moraxellaceae; genus Acinetobacter; species Acinetobacter sp. UBA3025. The sequence goes on along the minus strand of NZ_DFDO01000176.1, from coordinate 1,208 downwards.
TTTATAATATTGGAAATATTAAAATGAGCACAAGAATTAGATTTGACTGGCAAGATCCATTTTTACTGGAACAGCAACTGACTGAAGAAGAACGTATGATCCGTGACAGCGCACATGCGTACTGTCAAGACAAACTGATGCCACGCGTACTAGAACAGTTCCGTCATGAAAAAACCGATCCAACGATTTTCCGTGAAATGGGTGAACTGGGTCTGCTGGGTCCAACCATTCCTGAGCAATATGGTGGCGCTGGCTTAAATTATGTCAGCTATGGTCTGATTGCTCGCGAAGTGGAGCGTGTGGATTCCGGTTACCGTTCTATGGCTAGCGTACAAAGCTCGCTAGTGATGGTACCAATCAATGAATTTGGTTCTGAAGAACAGAAACAGAAATATTTACCGAAGCTAGCTTCTGGTGAATACATCGGTTGTTTCGGTCTGACTGAACCGGATCATGGTTCTGATCCGGGTAGCATGATTACTCGTGCGAAAAAGGTGGATGGTGGCTACCGTCTGACTGGTGCCAAAATGTGGATTACCAATAGTCCGATTGCGGATGTCTTTGTGGTTTGGGCAAAAGAAGTGTCTCCTGAAGGTAATGTCGGTGACATTCGCGGCTTTATTTTAGAAAAAGGCTGGGAAGGGCTTTCTGCACCAGCGATTCACGGTAAAGTTGGCTTACGTGCTTCGATCACCGGTGAAATCGTGATGGACAATGTTTTCGTTCCAGAAGAAAACGCATTCCCGGAAATTCGTGGTTTGAAAGGTCCATTTACCTGTCTGAACAGTGCCCGCTATGGTATTGCTTGGGGTGCGATGGGCGCAGCAGAATTCTGCTGGCATACAGCGCATCAATATACTATGGATCGTAAACAGTTTGGCCGTCCATTGGCTGCGAATCAGCTGATCCAGAAAAAACTGGCAGACATGCAAACTGAAATTGCGTTGGGCCTGCAAGTGGCTTTACGTTTTGGTCGCATGAAAGATGAAGGCATTGCATCAGTTGAAGGTACTTCACTGATCAAGCGTAATAACTGTGGTAAAGCACTGGATATTGCGCGTTTAGCGCGTGACATGATGGGCGGTAACGGCATTTCTGATGAATTCGGTGTAGCACGTCATCTGGTGAACCTAGAAGTGGTGAACACTTATGAAGGTACACACGATGTACATGCCTTAATTCTAGGACGTGCGCAAACAGGTATTGCT
>NZ_DFDO01000174.1:0-8718 GCF_002367915.1 Acinetobacter sp. UBA3025 | reverse complement strand
AAAAGCTAGAGTTAGGGTAATACTTGGTAATTACCCTAACTCTAGCTTTTTTAAGATGAGTATCTACATGAATATAGACGTAAAACAGGGAGAAAAGATTCTTAATGTGGGGAGGGGATGGTGTACTACAGGAGAAATTTAGACTCTCTAGGGCGTTGGTTATTTATACTATCTTTTATTAGCTAACAACCTATTGAGAAGTAAATGTAAACATATACTGAATTCCCTATCTCTTATGTAACTATTACACACATAGGTTTAAACATGAGAGATTCAATTAATCAGGCAAAACTTACACTTGAGATTGAGAACTTTTTAAAACGCTTAAAAAGAGAACGTACAAAATGGGATGGATTCTATTCACAGCTTACAGATCTATTATTAGACTTTGATGATATATACGACCCTGATGAGGAATACACGGGTTATCTTCAGTTCTTTGCTATTCTCAGATATGACTTACAGAGAATAGATTCTGATTATTTTGATCTTAAGGATGAATTGAAAATGATTGGATATAGAGAATTGAGATTACAGTTTTTGGAATTATCTAAGTCTTTCGAAAGAGACTATTCGATTATTGAAAAGCAAAAGGATGAAAATAAAGCTGAGTTGAGGAAATACTGTGAATCGATTATCGATAAATATAGTCGGGTATTAGTGATACGTGTGGATTTGGGTTATCTGCAAGAATATTCTGGTCGAATTAGAGTTGATGATATTTATAATGATTTGGATGTGCTTCTTAATCGTATCCAAAATAAAGATGGTATATTTAAGCATGTGATCGGATATATATGGGGAATAGAACAAGGAGGTAGAAGTAAAGGTTTTCATTGTCATTTAGCAATTATTTATGATACTGCTTATCGTGATGGAAGTGCAGTATATTGGGGGAATAAAATTATCGCGCTTTGGAGTAAGATTACTCGAGATTATGGTCAAGGCTATAATTGTTGGGACCGCGAACGCGTAAAGGAACTTCGAAGTAGAGGTGAGCTAGGGATCGGTTTGATTTATCGTCGAGATTCAGCCCAAGTAGCAAATTTTATTAGAGCAATGGAATATATTGCTGATCATCACAAACGTACTCCTCAATACTTACGCGTTAAGCCAAGAGGACGAAGAGTATTTGGTAAAGGTCAGTTAAGAGCGCAGTATGATAGACGCTAAATGAAAATAATCTCAGATATACATTATCTAGATGAAAACGAGGTTTTAAATACTTTGCAAGGCTTACCAGTCGGTGAGCCTTTGTCATTTCTAGAGGTATATATTATGAGTTTAAATTGTCCTTATTGTTTTTCCGATCAGGTTATTCAAGTGGTTAATCAGCAGGTGAGTGGGTCTGATTCTACAGGTCTAGCCGCATCTGCATCGTTCGCAACTATCGGTGCAACCATTTCAAAGGGTTTACCTTTGCCTGTATCACCACTGCTTGGCGGGCTTGCAGGTGCAGTCATTGGTGGCCTATTCAGTAGTGTGTTTGATGAGCCTAAAAAGCCGATCACGCTGACGTATTACCATTGCAACCACTGTCAGCAAAACTTTCGTTGAATCATCATAGGAGATAAGAACGATGGCACATCAAATCGAACAAATCGCCTATGTTGGCGAAACCCCTTGGCATGGTCTCGGTAATCAACTAAGTCCGAATCAACCACTCGAAGTATGGGCACAGCAAGCCGGGATGGACTGGCGGATTGAATCCTCGAACGTCAGCTATATGGCACAAAATGAACGTGGTCAGAGCATTATCATGCCATTTGAAGAGCAGCGTGTCTTGTATCGTTCAGATACCCATGCACCTTTATCTGTAGTCAGTCAGCGTTATCAGGAAGTTCAGCCTAAAGAGATTCTGGAGTTCTACCGGGATCTGACTGAACAATCAGGCTTTGAGCTAGAAACTGCGGGGGTGCTGAAAGGTGGGAAGAAGTTCTGGGCTTTGGCACGTACCGGGCAAAGCACTGCATTAAAGTCTAAGGATGTCAGTAATGGTTATATCTTGCTGGCTACTGCGTGTGACGGCACGTTGGCAACGACGGCACAATTCACAAGTATCCGGGTGGTCTGTAACAACACTTTAGCCATTGCTCTACGTGGACAGAGCAGTAGTGCAGGTGTAGTGAAGGTTCCACATAGTACCAAGTTTGATGCAGAGAAAGTGAAGCAGCAATTGGGTATTTCAGTTCGTGCCTGGGATGAGCACATGTATGAAATGAAACAGCTCACACAGCGTAAGGTGAGTCAGCAGGAAGCAAGAGCCTACTTTGATGCGGTGTTCAATAACAGTACCATGTCAATTTCTGACCCTGAAGAAAATATCATCCAGTTCTACCGCAATGTCGCGCAGCAAGTTCAGGAGAAAAAGCCTGAACCCAATGGTCGTGCTATGAATAAAGCTTTAGAGATGTTCAATGGTCAGGGGCGTGGTGCTGACCTGTCATCAGCCAAAGATACCGCTTATGGCTTACTGTGTTCGATCACAGAATTTGTTGATCATGAACGACGTGCCATGAGTACCGACCATCGACTAGACTCAGCTTGGTTCGGTGCAGGTGCTGGTGTGAAACAACAAGGATTGGATCAAGCCCTTGCTTTGATCGCCTGAAATTAACTTGCTCACTTATGTCGAAATCAGGTCACCCCAAACAAATGCTAGCCTTAGCACTCATGTAACCCCTCTCAATTAAAACAGCAAACAAATCGCCATACCCGACCTCGTGTCGGGTATGGCTTTTTTATGCATTTCTTTTACAGAGATCAGAACTTATAAGGATAATTCCATGAATCAAATTGTATCTATTTCCCATCAGCCTACGACTGTAGCATCAAAGATCGTAGTCAATCCAACTGTCACGACTAAACGCTCAACAGCAGCCAAGCGATTGGTTAATACCAAAGGGATGGAATATCAGGACTGGCTTGAAGTTCGTAAGCAAGGTATCGGTAGCAGTGATGCCGCGACTGCTTGTGGTCTTAATCCCTACATGTCGATGCTTGAACTGTGGCTAATCAAAACGGGCCGTCAAGCTCAGTCTATTGAAGATCAAAGCTCAGGTGTAGCACCGCTGTATTGGGGCAAGCAGCTGGAACCTTTAGTGGCAGAGTTCTATAGCATGCACACCAATAACAAGGTGCGACGGATCAATGCAGTACTTCAGCATCCTGATCCCGATAAACACTTTATGTTAGCCAATCTGGATTACAGCGTAGTCGGCAGCGATGAAGTCCAAATTTTGGAATGCAAAACAGCAGGTGAGCATGGAGCAAAATTGTGGCATGATGGTGTGCCTTTATATGTGCTTTGTCAGGTACAACATCAACTGGCGGTGACTGGTAAACAGGCAGCGCATGTTTGTGTCTTGATCTGTGGGCATGAAACCAAGATCTTCAAAGTGACACGATCAGAATCGGTGATTGAACATATTGTTCAAGCAGAACGATATTTCTGGGAATGCGTGGAAAAGGATACACCACCATCCGTGGATGCAAGTGAATCCGCAGCTAAAGCGATTCAACAACTTTATCCAGCGCATGTACCTTTAACCGTAGAGGATCTCTCGCAAAATGAAAATGCCAATTTGATGTTCGACCAGCTCATCAAAATGAAGGAAGAGATTCAGCATAAGCAGGAACGCTTTGACCAGCTTAAACATGAAATCCAGATGATGATGCAAGACAAGGAAAGGGCAGTCTTTGCTCATGGCTCAGTAGTCTGGAAGAAAGCCAAGGATTCTATCAGTCTCAATACCAAAGCATTGCTTCAGCACCAGCCTGAACTCATCGAGCTTTACCCACTTGAAAAGCAGGGAAGTCGTCGATTCAACATCTATACCGACTAAGCCCTATCAACAGTACCAAATCAAAAATTCACAAAAATCGCTCCCCGCTCTCTACCCTTCGGTAGAGAGCAAATCGGTCGCGATCTCTGTAGCACTTTATCTGGCTCTACATTCTTTGGGTAACTTATTTGGTCCTTGTTCTGACCTACATACATAGACCCAAATTTGTAACGTAATACATTAAGGAATATCAACATGATTAAAGGTTTAGCAATTACCCCTCCCATACTGGGACGTATCAGTATCGGTCGGATGATCGAAAAGAACGGCAAACGCCTACCGGAAAAGGATGACCAGTTCACCATTACTTCCCAGCTTCAAAGCAAAGAAGGCTGGATCAAACATCCATTAGATGATCAGCTTCGAACCAATACTCCCAATCAAAAGCTACGCTCAATCCCCGTCAGAATGATTTTCAATGATCCTGATCTGAACTTACGCGCTGAATACACCTTATTTGACCGACAGACCGGACGGCCCGTGTGTGTCGGTAATGGAGAAACCTGCCAACGTTTAACTAATCAAGGAGTCGAGCAACATCCCTGTCCATCGCCAGATTTATGTCCTCTGGCTCAAGGTGGGAACTGCAAGCCTTATGGGCGTTTGCATGTGAACTTGGATGAGTCAGATGAATTTGGAACTTTTATCTTTAGAACTACAGGCTTTAACAGTATTCGGACTTTGGCTGCACGGCTGAGTTATTACCATGCAGCATCAAATGGTTTGTTGTCATGCCTCCCATTGCAGCTGATATTGCGGGGCAAAAGTACGACACAGAGTTACCGTCAGCCAGTGTATTACGTAGATCTAACTTTAAGGGAGGGTATTAGCCTAAATGAGGCCATTATTCAGGCGAAGCAGATTGATGAACAGAGCAAGCAGGCTGGGTTTTATCAGGAAGCTTTAGACTTTACCGCAAGGAAGGGTTTTGGGAATGGAAGGATGGATGTGGATATGGAGGAAAGCTTGGAGGTAATTGAGGAGTTTTATCAGCCTGTTGAAGGTCAGCAGATTGAGGAGAATCAGACTGAATTTAATATTCAGCAGGGATTGAAAGGATCAGTGACGGCTTTGAATTAAATCAAATAGGATAAAATCTTACGGGATTGCCGTATCTCATGAGCGAGTTGCTCGAAATCATGAGATAGGAGTAAACATCATGAATGCCTTTGTAGGTCAGACTTTTCAGATGAACCAATTTATTAGCATCAAACAAGTCGTAAATTTTGTTGGTGTGGGGCGTTCCACCATCTATGAAATGATGGATGAGAACTCACCTTATTATGATCCTACTTTTCCGAAGAAAGTAAAAATCACCAAGAACCGTATCGGCTGGTCAGCTTATGAGATCAATCAATGGATTGAAAGTAAGTTGGCGAGTCGAGAATAAGGGATGCTCTTAGCTCCCTTATTTTTTTGTTTTCTTGTAGACTGAAAGTGTCTTTTAGCCTAAGTGTCCGTAATGAAAACAATAGACTACTACAATAAATATGCAATTGAGTTTACGGTCTCAACTTTTAAAGTTGATATGGAAAGCCTGTATCAACCATTTTTAGCTGAGTTACCTGAAGGTGCTCGGATTCTTGATGTTGGATGTGGCTCAGGTCGTGACACATTAGCTTTTAAAAATAAAGGCTATAAGGTTGATGCAATTGATTATTCGATAGAACTTGTAAAAAGAGCGACTCAACTTACTGGTGTCCGAGTTCAACTAATGAGCTTTTATGAGATTGATGAGCATGGGATTTATGATGGAGTCTGGGCATGTGCCTCATTATTGCACTGTGAACGTAGTCGTTTAGCTGAAGTCGTTGCAAGATTAATAGGAGTGTTGAAACCAAATGGCACGCTATATATGTCATTTAAGTACGGCAATAGTGACCGAAAAAAAGATGGAAGGGCTTTTACTGATTTAGAAGAGGCCCAGTCAAAAGCATTACTTCTGGTCTTTGATGATGTTGAGCAAATTCAGCAATGGATTACGGTAGATCAGCGACCTGATCGACAAGAAAAATGGCTCAATTTACTTTGGAAAAAATATGTTTGACTTTATTCCTACGGCGCAGGTACAGCTTAAGTTCCTTAAAAATATTCAGCTGATTTTGCAGTCGGGTAGTTTTAGCAGTACCTATAAGTTTGCGTTACTTATTAGTCTGAGCCGATTGGCGATTGAAAAAGGTGAAGGCGCAGGCGAGAGCTTAGCCCTTGAATATACCGATATTGCTGAGAAGTTTATTGAACTGTATTGGAAACAAGCAGTGCCATATACCTTTAATGATCAGGGAAAACTGATCTTAAATCAGAACAATGGTAAGCAAGCTGCCATTGTGAATCGAATCATTGAACTTCGGCAGAAGTATTCATCTCTCGGACTTTTAAGACGAGACTCGGAGGTATGGTTAAAGCTGGTTAAAGATGTCGCCCGAACTGTCAAAGAGATGCCTGTGCGGTATCTACAAAATATTAATGGTCAAAATTTTGAGTTTTTATATCAGCTAGATCAATGTGCAAAGCAGCTTATCCTTTTGCCTCAAGTCATGTTCTGCTTAAGACAATTCAGTGAGATCATTGAAGAGCTGTGTCAGAAATGTTGGATTGATTACATCCGTAAGAACAGCAGTAACTCTCCAATCTTGAACCAATTACCGAATCTTGAACAATTCATGTTTGAGCCAAGTCGAAACCAGTTAAATGCGGTAGCAAATGTATTGGTCGAGCTACAGGACTGTAAATGCTTCTACTGCAATAAACCAATGAAAAAGGGTAATTATGCAGTCGATCATTTCATTCCATGGTCTATGTATTCATCGGACACGGGGCATAACTTTGTTTTGGCTGATTCAAGCTGTAATTCGAAGAAAAGTAATCTACTTGCATCACATGAATTTTTGCATAAGTGGAAAGAACGAAATGAAGAACATGATTTGATCATCGTGGATCAAATCTCTGTGCTTGGTTTTTTAACTGATAAAGAACGTTCGCATAAAGTAGCAGAGTGGGCTTATGCTCAGGGGAAAGAAAATAATTATGTAATGTGGAATGGTTGAAAAGGTTAGTTGTTCAAAACAATATGGCTTCGATTAATCATTCTCAAATTACTATTAGCAAAGTTATTTCGCTATAATGTTCAACCCATTAAATACAATCCATTATTTAATGCGTTTTGTATTTTAAACTTTTGATTTTTAAAGGAAGTATTAATGACTAGTACCCAACAACGAGCAGCACTTCATCGCCAAATTTGGCAAATTGCCAACGAAGTTCGTGGGGCGGTTGATGGTTGGGACTTTAAGCAATATGTTTTAGGTGCGTTATTCTATCGTTTTATTTCTGAAAACTTTGCTCATTATATTTCTGGTGGTGATAAAGAGATCAAATATAATGAAATGCCTGATAGTGTCATTATCCCTGAGATTAAAGATGACGCGATAAAAACCAAAGGTTATTTTATTTTACCGAGTCAACTCTTTAGCAATGTCGTAAAGAGTGCCAATAATAATGAAAGCTTGAATACTGACTTAGCCGAAATTTTTTCAGCAATTGAAAGTTCTGCGAATGGTTATCCATCTGAGAAAGATATTAAAGGTTTATTTGCTGATTTCGATACTACCAGTAATCGTCTGGGTAATTCTGTTCCTGAGAAAAACAAACGATTAGCTGCTGTCCTGAAAGGTGTAGCAGAGTTAGATTTTGGTGATGATTTCCAAGACAGCCAAATTGATTTGTTTGGTGATGCTTATGAATTTTTGATCTCTAATTATGCTGCAAATGCAGGTAAATCAGGTGGTGAGTTCTTTACCCCTCAACATGTTTCAAAACTAATTGCCCAGTTAGCAATGCATAATCAAACGCATGTTAATAAAATTTATGACCCGGCTTGCGGTTCAGGTTCTTTGCTTCTACAAGCCAAGAAGCATTTTGATGCACACATTATTGAAGATGGTTTTTTCGGTCAAGAGATCAATCATACGACATATAACTTAGCGCGTATGAATATGTTCTTGCACAATATTAATTACAATAAATTTAATATTCAACTAGGTGATACGCTCCACCATCCACATTTTATTGATGACAAGCCATTTGATGCGATTGTATCGAATCCTCCATATTCAGTGAAATGGATTGGTTCTGATGATCCAACACTCATTAATGATGATAGATTTGCTCCAGCAGGCGTACTTGCGCCAAAGTCTAAAGCTGACTTTGCATTTGTGTTACATGCATTAAGTTATCTATCTGCCAAAGGTCGAGCAGCAATCGTTTGCTTCCCTGGTATTTTTTACCGTGGTGGTGCTGAGCAGAAAATTCGTCAATATTTGGTCGATAACAACTATGTTGAAACAGTCATTTCACTTGCACCGAACCTGTTTTACGGTACGACCATTGCTGTAAATATTTTGGTGTTGTCGAAACATAAGACTGATATGTCTACTCAGTTTATAGATGCAAGTGGTTTGTTTAAAAAAGAGACCAATAACAATATATTGACCGAACAGCATATTGAACAAATCATGCAGGTGTTTGATCGTAAAAATAATGTCGATCATTTTGCTGTGTCAGTTCCTTTTGAGAAGATTAAAGCCAATGATTACAACTTGTCTGTAAGTAGCTATGTTGAAGCTAAAGATACTCGTGAAGTTATCGATATTGTGCAACTGAACACAGAGCTGAAAGTTACTGTAGCTAAAATTGATCAGCTACGGAAAGATATTGATGCAATTGTGGCAGAGATCGAGGGTGAGGCATGAGTTTTTTAGAAAAGTTATTGGCTGATGTCAACGTGGAATTTATGCCTGTCGCTGAAATTGGGGAGTTAGTGCGAGGTAACGGTCTACCTAAAACTGATTTTACTGAATCAGGTATTCCAGCT
>NZ_DFDO01000173.1:0-14770 GCF_002367915.1 Acinetobacter sp. UBA3025 | reverse complement strand
TATACCGAAGATGGTACAGAGTATTTAGATGCCTTAACTGGGATCGCCGTTTGCGGTTTGGGTCATGCTCATCCAGTGATTGCTGAAGCAATTGCGGAACAAGCTGCAACCCTGATTCATACCAGCAACCTTTTTGAAGTGCCTTGGCAAACTGCTGCTGCACAGAAACTGGCTGAAGTCGCTGGCATGGAAGAAGTTTTCTTCTCCAACAGTGGTGCAGAATCGAACGAAGGCGCTATCAAAATTGCGCGTAAATTCGGTCATATGCAAGGTATTGCGTCACCAAAAATTATTGTAGCTGACAAATCTTTCCATGGCCGTACGCTGGCAACCCTATCTGCAACGGGTAACAAAAAAGTTCAACAAGGCTTTGGTCCATTGGTTGAAGGTTTTATTCGTGTACCTTTTGGTGATATTGAAGCCATTGAAGAAGCTGCAATTAACCATCCGGATATCGTGGCTATTCTGGTTGAACCGATTCAGGGTGAAGGTGGTGTCAACACTGCACCGCAAGGCTTTAGCTACCTAGAAGAAATCCGTCAGATCTGTAATCAGCACAACTGGTTAATGATGCTGGATGAAGTACAAACAGGTAATGGCCGTACCGGTAAATATTTTGCTTATCAGCACACCAATATTGTGCCGGATGTACTGACCACAGCTAAAGGTCTGGGCAATGGCTTCCCGATTGGTGCCGTGATGACTCAAGGTAGTGGTGTCGGTGTTTTGACTGCGGGTAACCACGGTTCGACTTATAGCGGTACTGCATTGGGTTCACGCGTGGTTTATACCATTATCGATATTATGCAAAAAGAGAATATCGTGGCCAATGCCGCTGAAAAAGGTGCATATATTGTTGAGCAGTTACGTAACCAGCTTGCAGATCATCAAGTGACTGTACGCGGTTTCGGTCTGATGATCGGGATTGAGTTGCCTAAAGACTGCGGTGAGCTGGTGGATATTGCACGCGATGAATACAAAACCATTATCAACGTGACTGCAGGTAATGTCGTTCGTCTGTTGCCTACCCTGAACATTACTCAGGAACAGGCCGATCAACTGACCGAACGTTTAGTGAAAATGATCAAGGCTTATCTTGCTTAAGTCTATCTTGAACAACAAAAAAGCCGCTTTAAAGCGGCTTTTTTGTTTATAGGGAATTTATGATGCGACTTGTAACAAACGTCCACCAGAGATCTGGCTAAAATATTGTTTCAATGCCTCCAGACAGCGCAGGACTTTAGTCGGTTGCTGTTCTCGATTAGGCATAACTGCATAAAGGGTGACTGGCGGAAGTTTCCATTCAGGCAAGACTTCAATCAGTGAACCATTTAATAAATCTTTTTTAACATCAAGATATAAAATCTTAGCAACCCCATTGCCTTGCAGGCACATGGCTTTTGCAACCCGGCTGTTATTGGTACTAAAGCGTGAGCTCAGTTCAAATTCAACCTTTTCTGCACTATGCACATGCTGAAAACTGAAATTCTGATGATTTTTAATATGCGTTAAAGGCAAAACATCATGATGTTTCAGGTCTTCAGGACGCGAGATAATGGCGGTCTGGTTAATATAGCTTGGCGCAGCAACAAGAATCTGTTCAATCTGCATTAATGGCACAACCTGAAGGTTGTGATCATCATCGTTCTGGTCAAATCGCAGGGCAATATCAATACGCCCTTCCAACAAATCAACCTCATGATTGTTTGTTTCCAGGTGGACTGTCAGGCCACGGTGTGCGGACATCCAGTGAGAAAGTGCAGGAATCACATGATTCGCACAGACTTCCGGTAAGGATACAATACGAAGTTCACCAACAAGATCGTCACGTAACTCGTTAATGCGAACCTTTCCACGCTCAGCAGCAGACAACATTTCCTGGCAGCTGTGAAAAAAAGCTTGTCCCGCTTCGGTCAGACTTAATTTTCTCGTAGAACGATTTAGAAGTACAACTTCCATATCCTGTTCTAAAGAGCGAATTTGTTGACTCACGGCGCTGGTTGTAATCCCTAGCTCACGTGCAGCACCGCTAAACGAGTTCTTTTCCACAACACAAGCAAAGACACCCATTGCTCGAAGTTGATCTAACATAAATTCCCCTCTAAACTTATGAGATGCTTCATCTTTTGATAAAAGCAACTCATTGTATTATACGGTGAAATTTACGTTTTGCATTATTTATTTAATTATTTGGTAAAACTGCTGTTGGATTAATCGGTTTTCCGTCTAAGCGAACCTGAAACTCAAGCATAGTACGGGTTGTACCAGTCGCCCCCATCTCGGCAATTTTTTGACCAGCCGTTACATTTTGGCCACTTTTCACGCTTAATTTACTGTTATGCGCATAAGCGGTGATATAGCCATTAATATGTTTAACTAATACCAGATTACCATATTCCTTCAGGCCATCTGCTGCATATACCACCTGCCCATCTGCTGCAGCAAAGACCGGATCTCCGACATTACCGCCATAACGGGTACCTTTGATATTTGCAGCCAGATCATAGTTTTGTAATACCGGACCATTTGATGGCTTGACCCAACGTAATCCCGCTGCTGTCGATACTGGGGTAATCGGTGCAGAAGTAGTGGTGGCAGGTTTTGGCGTAGTCTTAACAGTCGTTGGAGCTGGAGTGGTTGGCGCTGAAATCGCAATCGTTTGACGCTGAATCGGGGCAGCTTGGGTAACAGGTTGAGTCGCTGTAGTACGGCGCGCAGTAGTGTTATTTTTCAGGCGAATCGACTGACCCACATAAATACGATACGGTGGAGCAATATCATTCATCTCTGCCACACTGATATAGCTCAGACCATAACGTGCTGCAATGCCACTCAAAGTATCCCCAGAGCGTACCGTATAGAAGTCAGGCGCTGCGGCATAGCGGGTCATATTATTGACCTGAGGTTTAGTGGCACAACCAGTAATAATCATTGTGGAAACAACCACAGTGGACAAAACCAGAGTTTTGATGAAGCTGGATGGTGAAGCATGAATGAAGTATTTCGGTAACACCAAGGACATTATCTTCCTCTCTAACATCTATACGGTTGCAAAAACCCAGTAAGATTAGCAAAGTTTTACTACAATATACTTGTAAGCTTTCATTTTTCACAAACTTATAACATTCATTAGATTTTATTTAGAATCTGGGCTTGCAAAGTGTGAAGTGTGTCATAGTTTGTGGCATCCATCTGAATTGGCGTCACGCTTACATAGCCATTGGCAATTGCAAAAAAGTCTGACTCGATTTCAGTTCCTTTATGTTTTGGCATTGCGACTGCTTCACCCGATAGCCCAATCCAGTAAACCTGACGACCGCGTGGATCTACATGACTGGTAATCGGCTTGGACTGGCTACGGCGTCCCTGAAAGGTCACTTTAGTTCCTTTCAGCTCAGCCACATCAGGAATATTCACATTAAAAATATGACGCTCAGGCAAAGTCGGCAAACCTGCCGCAATAAAATCATGTACCCATTGCGCTGCAATGCGATAATCTTCTGGTAAGGTATAAGATCGAACGTTTTGCCCACATAGAGAAACTGCTAATGCAGGTTGTTTGGCCAGACGGCCTTCAAATGCAGCCCCCACCGTACCCGAGTACAGCACATCATCTCCCAGATTGGCACCACTGTTAATGCCGCTGACCACCAGATCGAATTCAACATCAAATAAGCCGTTCATGGCCAGATAGACACAGTCAGCCGGCGTGCCATTAACCGCCCATACATCGGGAGAAATCTGGATCGGTCTTAATGGTCGGTCTAAAGTCAGTGCACTGGAAAATCCGCTACGTTCACTTTCTGGAGCTACCACCACAACACGTCCTAAAGGCCTCAAGGCCTGCGCCAGTGCCTGTATTTTTGGTGCAAAAACGCCATCATCATTGGAAATTAATATATTCACTGCAAAATCTCGTTGAGCTAAAAAATGACTCGCTAGGACATTTCATTGTATTAGTTCAGGAATTATATATATTTGTAGCACGATATCCATTAATACATATGGCTTAAGATGATGAAAAAATTCTCTCTTTGGGGTACTTTGGCTTTAAGTTTGGCAACTTTTGTTTCTCCTGCAGTTATTGCCAATGATTTGACAGCTGAAGAAAATGACATGATCGTGAAAGAAGATGTCGCATCTGCACAGGTAATGATTGAAGTATGCCCGGGCATTATTGGTCAGAATGCAAAATTCGATACAACGATTCAGCAGCTGATTCAATCTTATCTAAAAGAATACTCAGACAAATCGATGACCTATCAAAAACTTCAGGCAGACAGTGAATACAAGACTGTGCTTGAAGAAGCACGTCAAGGTGCAAAACAGACTGCAAAAGACGAACAAAAAACAGCGTGTGAAGACGTTTTAGCTTATCAGGAATAAGGTCTTTCTCACTGAAATGAGACGATGCCAGCATCGTCTTTTTTCTCTTACACATTTCTTCATAATTCTACAGCTTCACTACATTTCCCCTCTTTTCAATTTTGAAAATATCTTTAAGCTAACAAATTATTGTTCTACATGTAATTTTTGAGTTTTTTGATGAAACATACATTAATTAAAAGTTTAAGTTTATCTGTTGTTGCTGGTATGACACTTTGGGGAAGCTCGGTTTATGCAGCAAATGATAATATTGAAGTCACCCCGAGTCAGGAAATCACCAAGCAAGAATTAGCTGCAATTTATGTCCTTTCTGAAATTTGCCCAAGCATGGTCAAAGACAAAGCAAAATTCAATCAGGGGTATAACCAGCTGGTGACTGAATATTTGCCCGGCCAAAAAAATCCGGTTGAGCGCCTGAACCAGATGGTAAAACAGTCAGATTTCCGTAACATTCTGGCCGAAGCACAGAGTGATGCCAAAAAGGCTGGCAAGAAAAAGAATCAGGCCATTTGCAATGAGTTGGTGAGCTACAGTAAATAATCCACTTTTTGCGTGATTGCTTACAATACTTTTGAAATAACCCCGGGTTTCCCATAGAAGTCAGCCTAGCTTTGTCCTAAAATGCTAGGCTCTTCGTGCTTACATCAAGATATTGGAACCCACTAGAAATGACCCAAAAAACTGCCCTTGCTGCATTATTATTAATTCCTAGTTTTAGCTTTGCAGCAACTGTCTTATCTGCACCACCAGAATTGAATAATAAATCTTATGTGCTAATGGACTACGAGACAGGGCAAATTCTCGCATCAAAAAATGAAAATGAAAAATTAGCCCCTGCTTCAATGACCAAGATGATGACCAGTTACATCATCGAGCAGAAGTTATTAAGTGGTGAGCTGACTGAAGATGAACAGGTTCGCATGAATGAATCTGCATGGTGCCGTGGTAGCAGTGCAGAATCATGTATGTATGTGCCTTTAAATGGTACGGCGACTGCACTAGAAATGTTGCGCGGGATTATTATCCAGTCTGGTAACGATGCATCTAAGGCGATGGCTGAACATATTGCAGGGAACGAGGGTACCTTTGCACATATGATGAACCAGGAAGCGAAACGGATCGGTATGACCAATACCAGCTTCATCAACTCGACTGGTATGCCAGCTGAAGGCCATTATTCAACTGCGAAAGATATGGCAACTTTGGCTCAACACATCATCAAAGACAGTTCAAAATACTATCCAATCTACTCTGAAAAAGAGTTTACTTTTAACGGGATTAAGCAAGGCAACCGTAATGCCCTGCTCTATACTGATCCAAGTGTAGATGGTTTGAAAACTGGTCATACTGATGAAGCCGGTTACTGCTTAACGACCTCTTCAAAACGTGGCCCGACTCGTCTGATTTCAGTAATTTTTGGTGCACCAACCATGAATGAACGTGCATCGCAAACACGTGAACTTTTGGCTTGGGGTTATGCAAACTTTGAAACCAAAAATGTTCAACCCGCTAAACAGGTTCTAGCCAAGTCTAAAGTCTGGTTTGGTAAGGAAAATGAAGTGCAGATCGGTCTTGCAGAAAACTTTAATGTGACTATGCCTAAAGGTCAGGCCAATGCCATCAAGACTCAATTAGTCGTTCAGCCTAAACTGACTGCGCCTTTACAACCAGGTCAAGTCGTAGGTAAATATGTGGCGACTTTAAACGGCAAAGTGATTGCTGAGAAACCACTTGTTGCACTGAAAGCAGTTGAAGAAGCTGGTTTCTTTGCCCGCATGCTGGATCATATCAAACAATTCTTTAGTAACCTGTTCTAATATTTATTATCAATATTAGATCTTACTAAAGCCAAAGCACACATTCATCGAATGTGTGCTTTTTTATTTTATAATGCTTATAAACTTTCAGGATGATACTGACATGAGCCAAAACATTCGCCCTTATCTGGATACTCGCCCGCAAGTCGCTGACTCTTGTTATATCGATCCGATGGCGGTGGTCGTAGGTGATGTCGTTTTAGGCGAAAATGTATCTGTGTGGCCTTTTGCCGTAATTCGTGGTGATGTGAATCATATTCGTATTGGCAAGAACTCGAATGTACAAGATCATTCTATGTTGCATGTGAGTCATAAAAAGGCGGATAAACCTGAAGGTTCACCACTGATTATTGGTGAAGATGTGACGATTGGTCATCATGTAAAATTACATGGCTGTACCATTGGTAATCGTGTTTTAGTGGGTATCGGTACAATTATTCTCGATGATGTAATCGTTGAAGATGATGTGATGATTGGAGCGGGTTCACTGGTACCACCGAATAAGGTATTAGAAAGTGGATACTTGTATGTAGGCAGTCCAGTCAAAAAAGTGCGTCCACTGACTGAAAAGGAAATAGCTTTCTTGCCTTATTCAGCACAAAACTATGTGAAAGTCTCAGGCCATTACAAATAAATCGATAAATTAAGGCTACTTTACGTAGCCTTATTTAAATCAAGGAATAACCACATAATCATTCTTAAAACTATTGGCTTCAAAGTCTCCCTCTACCAGACGCACAAATTTCTGGTCAATCTTGTTCAGTTCTAAACAATCATCCACATCAATCACGGCATCGGTATGAGGTTTAAACCAGGTCTTTTCAATGGCCAGCTTGCCTTGCGCTTTAGCTTCAGTTTTATTTTTAGCAGCAACAACCAGATATTTATGGATTTCACCAAACTCATCTGGCACATAAGCACCCAGATTGATCAGGAATAATTTTAAACCCTGTTTTACAGGTGTGTCTGTCACCTGAACTTGATAATTCAGATCCTGATAGTTGACACCATTGATCGTCATCCAGCCATCGACATGCAGGCCTTTTTGCACACCAAACCATTGTTCCTTCAGATATGGAAAAGCTGTCTTAATATCTGAACTAATGACCGGAACTACATCATGTACTTCTACATTGGCTTTTTCATGCTTACCGCCCAATAAAGCAATGTAAAGCTTGAGTTCAGACATAAAAAAATCCTTTAAAAGTAAAATAGAGAGACTTTAGCCGCATAGTGTAAATGAAACTTACTCGTTCAACTTCAAGTAAATCACTTCATATTCTTAAAATTCTTAAATTCACTTAAATCAGCCTCAATACAGTGAATAAACAATCCTAATTTGATCTATTTTTAAGCAAGCTTATTTGTATTAAAATAAGGTCCGAATTCCCCTTCTCTTATAAGTGAGTCACGCCAATGAAGTAAGTCTATTTTTCTCATCAACGATTATTTTTAGATTGATGTGCAAAATAGATCGTCTGGCTTGATCTTTCTTCTAGAAAAAAATCCCTTGTTTATTTTGTGCATCCTGTATTTATGAGGTTATTTATGACTCAGCAGGCATGTGTAATATCCAGTCTGACTTTAGAATTCCCTTCCAAAGTCATATTTCAGAATTTAAATTTTACCCTTCCTAAAGCTCAGGTCAGCGCTTTAATTGGCCGTAATGGACAAGGTAAGTCTTTGCTCATGCAGCTTTTGCATCAGACTCAGCATTCTTCTCCACATTGCTCAGGTCAAGTTTCCTGGCAAATGCATCATGCCTATCTACCACAATTGCATCGGTTAAAGGCAGCCACAATTGCTGAAGCACTCGAAGTAAGTCAATTACATCGTGCTTTTAAAAATGTTGAACATGGTACAGCCAGTTTCGAGGATTATGAGCTACTTGAGGATAGTTGGCATTTGCCGCATGAATGGCAGCAACTGTTGAGTTCAGCACAATTACCCACCGATCTGGACTTTCCCGTACAATATTTGAGTGAGGGCCAAAAGACCAAACTTGCTTTATGTAGCTTGTTCTTAAAGCCTGAATATTATTTATTGCTGGATGAGCCGAGCAACCATCTGGATCGTGAAGCACGAACATGGTTAATAGAGCATTTAAAGTTACATCCTGCTGGTGCGTTGATCATTAGTCATGACCGGACTTTTCTAGATCAGGTTGATCATATTTATTATTTAAATGAGCATGGATTACAGCACTTTACTGGAAACTATGCGGAGTTTTTTGAACAGTATCAGAAAAATGTCACTTCACTCGAACAGTCAATTCAGCAGAGTCAGCGTGATATTAAACAGATGAAGCACAAGCAGCATGACGTTTTAATGAAAGCACAAAAGCGGGAACGTGCCGGAAACAAATTACGTGATTCGAATTCCCAAGCCAAAGTGCTTTTAGACTTTAAAAAAGAACAGGCTGGTCAAAGTATAGGTAAAGTTCAGGCACAGCACCAACGGCAAATTTCCAATGAACAATCTGAGTTAAAATTTCAAAAGCAGCAACTCGAAAAGATAAAACCTCAGCTATTTCAATTTCCAGACCTTAAACCACAGTCTGGTGAAATTCTGCGGGTTAAAGAGTTAAAGCTTCCTTTTGGTACTCCACAGCCTGTGAATCTTGCTTTAAGTGCAGCTGAAAAGATCCATATTATAGGCCGAAACGGAATTGGTAAATCCACTTTGCTGAAACTGATCGCCCAACAAAAGCAGCAACCTTTGGATCAAATCTTTCTGGCACGAAGCTGTTTTTATCTGGATCAAAATTTTAGTTTTCTCAATGAGACATTAAGTACAATTGAAAATTTAAGGCAGATAAATCCTGATTTTCCGGAGGTGGAATGGCGTAATCTGTTGGGTCAACTTAGAATTCGTGGTGATAAAGGTACTTATCCTTTGTCTCAGTTAAGTGGTGGTGAAAAGCTGAAAGTGGCGTTATTAGGTCTTAGCCAGGTCTCCCCTCAACCCGAACTTTTATTATTGGATGAGCCAGAAAATCATCTAGATATTGAGTCTAAAGCTTTGCTGGCAAGTGCAATTCGGTCTTATAAAGGCGCTGTAATTTTAGTTTCACACGATGAACAGTTTGTGCGTGATTGCGAGATCACTGAAGTATTCAATATGAATGAATAATTTTCATTAAACTTATATATGTAAAAGCCACCTCAATGGGTGGCTGATCACTCTCAGGAAATAAACTTATTGATTTGTAGTCACACTCTGAGAATATAAATTTAATAAATATTTTGACAGTATGGTATTCCCTACAAATAGAGAGCCTGATTCACTTAAGTGACCATAATCCACCTGAAGCAGATCTTCTCCTTGAGCTGCCCGAATCCGACATTTGTATTGCTGCTGAACATCATCTTTTTTACATAGATGATCAATAAGAGATATATAGGTAATTCCCTGAGGATATTGTAATTTTTTCATTTTCTCGTCTACCTGAACTGCTCTTAAATCCAGTCCGGCATCAAATATAAAATCTTCAGCACTATTCCAGTTTTTCGGTTTCACCATGACTTTAGGAAGTGAAGGTTTCCATTGCGAAATTGGCCCCACAATGACGATATTGGATACGCCAAGCTGAAGCAAACTTTTCCCGATATTTTCCCAATTGGTTTCGTCGTGTTTCAGGGCTTGGGTGATGACCACAATTTTGGGCTTAAGTTCTGCGATGCTCTTTAGTGCCAGTTTATTGGAATAATCACAGGCTTCTTTATAAGCTCCTTTATGATAGTTAATCTCGGTCAGCGATGCCCTGCAAATGGAAGAGGTTTTCTGATAAAAAGGGATATCATTGGATTTCAGTAATGTCCTCAGCCCTAAAGAAAGTGCTTCAGCATGAGAATCTCCCCATAAGAACACCCCGCCTTCCTTTTGTTTCGTGATACAGACCGGATCAGGATCATAACTATTATGCTCAGTCAGGCTCACGTAAGTATCACATTTCAGCCAGTACGCCTCCCTTAAATTTTTGAATTTTTCATTATAATAATCTAAGAATTTTGCCTGTTCTGAGGCTGCACCTTGGCGCAGATCTGTATTAAAACCATTAAATATATTTAAAGTAACTCCTAAGCTCATGAGCACTAGAGAAAAATAAAGCGGTTTTATACGATAAATATCTTTCCACTGATGATATGAAGGTAATTTAATCTGCTCAATATACTTGTAGCTCAGAAAACCCAGAATTATAGAAAGTACTATTCCGGCATACACATAATATTCAGGCAATGAGTAGATATAGATCAGCACCACCAAAGGCCAGTGCCAGAGGTAAATAGAATAAGACCAGGCTCCTAGTTTTTGAAATACAATATTATTGGTAATAACGCTGTCATTTTGATGTGCCTGAATCATCAGAAAAGTGCCGATAACAGGAAAAACTGCCAGATAGCCAGGCCACAAATCTTCTGCTGAAATGAAGAAATAAGACCCCAGTATAAGTGCCAATCCCGTTCCTTCCAGCAACCTTTTCTTATTTTCCTGCAAGGTCAAAGGGTAAAGATAAGCAATTCCCCCGATCATCATTTCCCAGGCTCTGGTCGGTAACAGGAAATAAGCCGGATTTGGCCATTTGTAGGTAGCGATCACAGATAGAATGAATCCTAAAATCGTTCCTGCCAGCAGCACAAATTTCATGGTCTGGATGGACATGAACTTGCGCATGGCAATGAGAACGAGTGGATAAATCATATAGAATTGCCATTCTACGGAAAGTGACCAGGTATGTAATAACCACTTTTCGTGAGTGCCTGCCTCAAAGTAACCGGATTCCTTCCAGTAACTGATATTGGATAAAAAAGTCATGCTACTCGCGGCATGCTTACCCAATAACTTGTAATCAAAAGGCGTCAGATAAAACCAGCCAAAAACCATTAATACCAGACACAGCGCGGCCAAAGCCGGAATAATCCGATTCGCACGAGCCACATAAAATTTCAGAATAGAAAATTTTTCATGTTCTAAATCTTTAAATATGATTCCAGTCATTAAAAAGCCTGAAATCACAAAGAAGACATCTACTCCAACAAAACCGCCAGGCATCCAGGCCGCATTAAAATGAAATAGCATGACTGCAATCACGGCAATTGCTCTGAGGCCATTAATGTCTGTTCTGAATTTCATTGGAATCCTGTCCTATAAAGCCTGTTATTTATTTTAATTGTTATGAAATACTGCTAATTTTTATTAAATTTTATTTTAAATCAAATTCTTATATTAAAGCGTAGAATGCAAATATTACTGTTTTAGTATTTTATGTACTCATTATATTCTACTTTTTCTTTTTCGCCAAATACCTTTATTGTTAATCATCTAAATTAAAATCCCGAGTATCAACATAGCCACCGCTGCCTAAATTTTGTAGAATACAGTTTTTATTCCATGGTGCTCCTTTATGACCGCTTGGACTGCTCACGTCACTGTCGCAACTGTCGTCGAAAAAAATGGAAAATTCCTGTTCGTTGAAGAACATACTGAAGGTGTTACCCATACTGTATTCAATCAGCCGGCAGGCCATGTGGAGGCAGGTGAAGCCATTGTCGAAGCAGCCATTCGTGAAACCATGGAAGAAACCGGTTATCAGGTCAATGTTACTGATCTGATCGGCATCTATACCTATACCCCGCCGATGTTCCCGGATCGTACCTATTTCCGTTTCTGCCTGAGAGCAGAAGCCGTCAGCCATGATGAAAATGCTGAACTGGATACCGGTATTGTCGGTGCAGTCTGGATGACTTTAGATGAACTGCAAGAGTCAGCTCGTGCGCGTAGTCCGCTGGTGATTAAAGCCGTACAGGATGCGCTTTCTGGTCAAAAATATCCTTTATCGCTCATTTACGAGCACCAAAACTCTCCCTTAATTTCAAATTTGGATGCCTAATCCTATGCAACAACGTGTCATCGTCGGAATGTCTGGTGGTGTAGATTCATCTGTGTCTGCAGCTCTCCTCCTTCAACAGGGTTATCAGGTTGAAGGTCTTTTTATGAAAAACTGGGAAGAAGATGACGGCACAGAATACTGTACGGCAATGGAAGATCTTGCCGATGCACAAGCCGTTTGCGACAAGATCGGGATCAAACTGCATACCGCCAACTTCGCGATGGAATACTGGGATCGCGTGTTCGAGCATTTCCTGGCTGAATATGCTGCTGGCCGCACCCCAAACCCGGATATTTTGTGTAATAAAGAAATCAAATTCCGAGCCTTCCTGGATCATGCGATCAATCTCGGCGCCGACTTTATTGCCACCGGTCACTACTGTCGTCGCGGCGAGACCATGACCAATTCACGCGGTGAGCAATATGCCCAATTACTGCGTGGTTATGACAATAATAAAGACCAGACTTACTTCCTGCATGCAGTTCATGGTCGTGAAATTAACAAGACCCTGTTCCCTGTCGGCGAAATTGAAAAACCACAAGTACGTAAAATTGCAGAAGAATTAGGTCTGGCAACAGCCAAGAAAAAAGATTCTACGGGTATCTGTTTTATTGGGGAACGTCGCTTCAATGACTTCTTAAAGCAATATTTACCGGCTCAACCTGGAAAAATCGTGCTGGAAGATGGCAAAGAGGTTGGTGATCATCACGGCTTAATGTACTATACGCTCGGTCAACGCGGCGGGATCGGTATTGGCGGTATGAAAGGCGCGGAAGAAGGTGCCTGGTTTGTGCTGCATAAAGATATCGAAGGTAACCGTCTGGTGGTCGGTCAAGGTCATGAACATCCACTGATGCAAAGTACCATATTGTGGTCTGAAGCGATTGACTGGGTAGCCGGTGAACAGGATATTCCTGAATCAGGTTTCCGCTGTACGGCAAAAACCCGCTACCGTCAGCCTGACCAAGCGTGTACTATTTTCAAGGATCCAGAAACACCAAATGGTGTTCGTGTTGAATTTGATGAGTCGCAACGTGCTGTGACCCCGGGTCAAAGCGTTGTATTCTACTCAGGTGAAGTTTGTTTAGGTGGTGGCGTGATTCATCATACCAATGCGCCTAAACCTGATTTTATTAAAGGATGATTTCGGCATGACGGAGTTACCGTTTCAACAAGCCACAACGTTGAATGTTCGTCAAAATCGTGCGTTGGCGCTGGCGGGGGTTTTTCAGGCCACCCAGCTGACGCATATGACTGCATTGACGGGACAGCAAAGCATTGGTGAAAGCGGTAATTTCTATTTTGAGCAGTTGATTAAAGCCAGTTTAAATATCCGTCCAAGCGGCAAGTTAAATGCCCAGACCTTAGACTTCTTTAATCAGCTGGCCGATATTTCCCTCGGTTTAAAAACCCTGGAAAGCAGCATTACCCAACCTTTTAATACTTCCCCAAAATCCAGACTTCCAAAACTTTCATCGACCAAGCTTCCAATGTCCTATGCCATGGCACTTCTTCAGTTAGAAAAGAAGGTTTATAGCAATCCCAAGTTTGTTGAAATCATCGAACAATCCCAGCAAAAAATCCTCAGACAGCTCTCCTTCTTCGATAACAATTACATGCACCCCAGCATCATTGCCAATCTCGCTCAAACCTATGTAGATACCGCCGGACAGATCAATCCGCGGATCATGGTGCGTGGCAATGCTGAAGCCTTTAAAGATTCCGGTCATACCAACCGCATCCGTGCTTCACTATTTACTGGACTGCAGATGGCACACTTATGGCGTCAGCTTGGTGGCAGTTCATGGGGCATGATTTTTGGCAAGCGCAAGCTGCTACAGGATATCCAAAATCTCGCGCGCTTACAGTTTCAGGTGATCTAAACCATGTTGTTGTACGCGCACCGTTTTTCGTTTAATTCCAAAATTTAGGGAATCGATATGAACGCTTTAACTGCACTTTCTCCATTAGATGGACGCTACGCTAGCAAATGTGATGCGCTGCGCCCTTTTCTTTCTGAGTTTGGTCTGATCCATGCTCGTGTGACTGTTGAAGTGCGTTGGTTACAAGCGCTTGCCAACCGTCCTGAAATCACTGAAGTGCCAGCTTTCTCATCTGAAACCAATGCTGCACTTGATGCGATTGTTGCCAACTTCTCTGAAGAAGATGCCAACCGCATTAAAGAGATCGAACGTACTACAAACCATGACGTGAAAGCGGTTGAGTATTTCCTGAAAGAAAAAATTGCAGGGATTGAAGAGCTGAAAAATGCGGGTGAATTCATTCACTTTGCATGTACCTCTGAAGACATCAATAACCTGTCTCATGCTTTAATGCTGAAAAATGGCCGTGATGTTTTAATCGCGTCTATGCAACAAATTATCGATTCAATCGTGGCTTTGGCTGAGACTCACGCTGAACAGCCAATGCTGTCTCGTACTCACGGTCAAACTGCCAGCCCAACCACTTTGGGTAAAGAAATGGCGAACGTGGCTTACCGTCTGGCTCGTCAAATCAAACAGTTCAAAAATGTTGAATTGCTGGGCAAAATCAACGGTGCTGTAGGTAACTACAATGCACACTACTCTGCTTACCCAGAAATCAACTGGCCTGCTCACTCACAAGCTTTCGTGGAATCTTTAGGTCTAACTTTCAACCCGTACACCACTCAGATCGA
>NZ_DFDO01000023.1:0-5977 GCF_002367915.1 Acinetobacter sp. UBA3025 | reverse complement strand
ATAAATCATGCTATTTAGTCCCATATATAAGCCATTAAAATGAATCTGATAAGAATTTTTAATCCGTTTGACTTGAATGGTATTCCAGTGACCGAAGCCAGCATGCCGTATATAAATGCCTGCCAAGTTTTGAGTTTTTTGCGGAGGAGGAAGCTGTTTTAAATTAAATTGACTGCTTTTGGCTTGAGGAAAGACTGAGAACCAGGCCCGTGCCCATTGTGGCTTTCCTGATTTAAAATAGCTTAAGCCAACATTATTAAAAGCAGTGGCAATGGCATTTTCGGAAAAAGATACACCGCTATTTTCACTATGCATTGCACAAAAGGCAGACCAGGAAGCTTGCTGTTGAAATTGTCCTAGCGCATTTTGATACTGTTTCTGATCATAAAATTTTCTTCCCGAGTTGGCATAGCTTTTCACCTTGGCACATTCGGATCGGAGTTCAGTTTCAAAGTTTGAATTGGCGAAACTAAAACTACTCAGGGAGAGAATACTGATAAAGATAAGCCATTTATTCATAATTTTACTCAACTGACATTATTCTGGTTTTAATAGAAAATTTTATCTATCAGTAATTTTTCTAACAGATTATTGATCCAATTAGATTAAGTTTTACATAAAAAATAAAATATTTTGGTTTAATTCAGGTTGAGTTGCATCAATACCAGATCGCGCCATTGTCCAAATTTCTGTCCAACTTCCGGCATATAACCGGTTTGTTTAAAACCTAATTTCTCATGTAAGGCAATTGATGCATGATTTTCATGGTCAATGGCACCGACCATGACATGGATAGCATTTTGCCGCGCATGTTCAATCAGCTTGAGCATCAAAGCTTTACCCAGACCTTGCCCAATAAAGTCTGCATGAATAAAGACAGAATGTTCAACAGTGTGTTTAAAGCCCTGAATGGGTCGAAATATAGAATAATCCGCATAACCTGCAATTTGCCTAGATGCTGAATGCTCAGCTACTAATAAAGGAAATTGCTGAGCATTTAATTCATTCAGCATGTTCTGAAAATCCTGGATCGTTTTTGGCGTGCTATTCCAGGTTGAGGTTCCGTATAAGATTTCAGCATTGTAGATCGGGAGTAGATGTTCCAAATCTTGAATTTGAGCAGGACGAATAACAAAGCTCATAAGTAGATGCCAAAAAAGAAAGAGAATATCTAACCATAACCTGAATTTAGGCAATAAAAAAGCAGAACCGAAGTCCCGCTTTATTCATTCTAAAAACTTAGAAGTGGTATTTAACCAATGCGCTGACATCGTGTTGATCAACGTCAGTACCGAATTTGTTATTCCAAACAGAATGTTCAATACCAAGGTAAAGTTTAGTCTCAGGAGAGATATGCTTACCAACGTTCCATTTATATTGTGAAGTCCAGTTCAATTCGCTTTTGTGATCAGGACCTTCAGCGGTTGACCAGTCCAGGAAAGCATCTGCCAGGAACTCTTCGCCACCAATTTTAAATGGAACTGCATAAGTGATCGTCATTTGATAATCGTCTTTTTGCAGGTCATTGTCAGCTTTGTAGAAGTTAATATTCGCATAGCTAGTATATGGAATATCAAGTGCAAAACCGATCCCGTATAGGTAGTTATTAAAGTCACTCGCACCGCTATTGCCTTCCCAAGTAGTCGCAATAAGCACGTCTTTAATTGGGCCAAGCTCAAGCTTTTGACCAGTGACTGCACCTAAACTTAAACGCGGTGCAACTTCGAAGTAAGTTTCATTACCGAAGTCATTATTGGTACGGTCAGCAAAGGCAAAGATATCACCATATTTTAAACCAGCTGCATATTCAGCAGTAATGGTTGATTGATCAATTTTTTCATTACCAGCTGCAAATGGTGCTTTATAGTTTTCACCATATAAAGCTGACAGACTAAAATCCTGCCAAACTGCTGCCTGAGTGAAAGCTGCTGTTGAAGCCAATGCACAAAGTGCCGCGATTTGTGTAAATTTCATTTAAATATCTCCCCCGAGAAAGCAGCTTAAGGATACAGATTAATAAGTAAAAATAAAGTCAAAATTGATCGCTGACGGAAATATTTCATCGTCTTGAGCTGATGATAATTTGAGATATTGGGAGAAGAAGGTTTATAGGATAATTGAAGCGAGTTAAGTTTTTATATTTAAATTAATTTTAAGAATTGAGACTCAATTTTGAAGCTGATTAAAGTAATTACATAGATCTTTTATGAACAGGGCAAAGACTGCTTTAATTTTGGGAAGGTCATGTGAATAGTATTTCGATTGTTCCAAATCTGGAAGGTCAATCACGATCCGGTAAGCAGTTGTCACGATCGGTTGTCCTTTTGCTAAAAAAATCAAAATATCACTTGCATATTTTCAAGAGAGGACCGATATTCGAAGTATAGGAACACGGTTCTGCAGACTCAAAAATGTGTTCATCATTCAATCTGGAGGGTTTTATCCAAAGCGATTTGAAGATTTGAAATGCAATATAAAACAGCAAGCTATACACGTGCCAAGATAAAAATTCTGCACTAAAAAGTTAAAATGATTTGAGGATGGTATTTTATGAACATTGAACTCCGTACCGATAAAAACATTCGCAATAGTGATCGTCTAATTACTTACGTTCGTACCGAATTAAATCAGGAATTTCAGCGCCACAGTGAGCGTATTACCCATTTCTCAGTGCATCTTAGCGATGAAAATGCCGCCAAAGGAGGCGATGATGATATTCGCTGCATGATCGAAGCACGTCCTGCCGGCTTGAAGCCAATTGTCGTGAACCATCATGGTCATAATGTTGATACTGCCATCCATGGTGCCATCGACCGTTTAAAACGCAGTCTGGAACATGTGATTGAGAAAAAAGATAACGTACGTAGCACTCCGCTAAAACTTGCGGAAGAAGATACGGGTACAGATCTAGAACAATAAATAATTCGCAGATGAAAAAGGCCCCTACGGGGCTTTTTTCAATTTTAGATAAAATAAACGAATGAGAACAAAACAAATCCCGCTTTATTCGGCATAATAGTGAAAAACGAATTTGAAGTGAGCTCCATCATGTTAACTGCGCAACAACAGCTTTTTGTGCAAGCACTCGAAGAACTCAATCTGGGTCAGGTCAAACAGCTTTTGGCAGATGGACTTAACCCGAATTTTATTGATCTGGAAAAAGGCCCAGTTATTTCCATCTGGTCAGATGGCCTGTTCAAATGGTGGGAAGAAGTGTGTGAAGCTTATGAAGCGGGCAGTCC
Organism: Acinetobacter sp. UBA3025; assembly: GCF_002367915.1. Classification (NCBI taxonomy): domain Bacteria; kingdom Pseudomonadati; phylum Pseudomonadota; class Gammaproteobacteria; order Moraxellales; family Moraxellaceae; genus Acinetobacter; species Acinetobacter sp. UBA3025. The sequence goes on along the minus strand of NZ_DFDO01000023.1, from coordinate 2,735 downwards.
CTTAACTGCTGAAGAAAAACAGCAACGTCTGGATGTACATTTACAGATTCTGGAAGCGCTGATCCAGGCCAAAGTCAATTTGCATCTTTGGGATGCTGAAGAAGTTTATGGCCCGCTTTGGGATGCGGCCAGTGCAGCCTGTGTACCTGCAGTGCAGCGCCTATTAGAAGAAAAAGTCAATCCGAACAGCAAGGATGAAGAAGGATTAACCATTCTGTCATCGATTAGTGATTTATTCTTTGATTGTGATTTTGATGAAATTAACTGGGCAGAAGCACTGGAAGAAGAAAAACAGACCCTAGAATTATTGCGTAGTCATGGCGCAAAAATGACCAAGGAATTACATTAAATTTTAAGAAAGAGCTCCAACAAGATGAAGACAACTTTAAGAATATTGGGTTTGATGGCACTGACGGGTGTAAGTGCACAGCTTTGTGCTGCAGTTGAATTTGACCGACCAGGTGAAGGTTTGGGTACCAGTACCGTGCCAGTGGGTCAGTTAGCTTGGGAACAGGGTTTATCGAGTTTCTCTTATAGCGAAGCGACTGTGGATGGAAGCAAGCTGAAACAAACCACTTTAAATGCCGACGTCTTGTTGCGTACCGGTTTGACTGATGATCTGGAATTACGTTTAGGCTGGGCCGGTCCGACCTGGTCACAAACCAAGTTCAATGGTCAGACTGAAGAGGATGATGGTTTAGGCGATATTAGTATTGGCCTGAAAAAAGCCATTGATCTGGATGATGAAAAACTCAGTATGGCGCTGATGGCTGAAGCTATTATTGCCACAGGTAATGCTAGTTTTAGCAATGAAGAAGATATTTATAGTCTGAGCTCAGCAGTTGCTTATCAATATAATGATTTGGTGAATACTGCACTAACCATGCGTTATGAATGGCAGGATAGCAACTGGGCGATTACTGCAATTCCAGCTTTAAGCTATCAGATTGCTGATCGCTGGTCAGGTTATTCGGAACTGATTTATCGCAAAGCCGAAAGTCAGGATAATGAATATGCGCTAGGCACTGGTGTCATGTATGCATTGAATGATCAGGTACAACTTGATGCCAGTGTTGGGGTAGATCTGGGAGGTCAGAATAAAGGTTACTTCTCAGGCTTGGGCGTATCATTCCTATTCTAAGCTGCTCTTATTCCGATATGACCAAAGCACTACAGTTTAAGATCGGGAGAAAAGTTTTTTCTCCAGTCTTATTGGGCACAGTGTTGCTTAGTAATATTGCTCAGGCAGAAGCGCCTTTGCTTTCGCCTGAGCAGGCTTTTCCTCTGAGTATTAGTTCAGTCACTCAGCAACAGGCTGAACTTAGCTGGGAAATTCCGCAAAACTATTATCTTTATCAGCATAAGGTAGAGGTAAAGCAGGGAAGTCAGCCGATGACCTTGCAATTGCCACCTGCTGAAGATCTATATGATGAAAACTATGGTCATACCCAGGTATATTATCAGCAATTAAAGGTTCAGATTCCGACACAGGCGGGTCAAACTTATCAGGTTAGCTGGCAAGGCTGTGCCAAAGACCGGCTTTGTTACCCACCCCAAACCATTAAATTCAAGACTGACCTATCTGGTCTGGTGCAATATGAATCTACTGGCTCGGGTAATAAACGGTTACTGGATCTAAGTAGCTCTTCCTCACAGCACAATCGAATTCTGGAAAATTCTGCTGATGATCTAGAATCAGGAAATACAGACAGTAAAATCGTCGAAGTCATTTCTACACGATCCAGCAGCGACTCAGCACAGGATCAGCAATGGTCTGCACGTCTCACTGAAAGTTCGCTGGCTTATGGATTATTGTTATTTTTTGGCTTGGGTATTTTGCTGGCATTTACGCCATGCTCTTTGCCGATGCTGCCAATTTTAACTTCACTGATTGTTCGTGATAGCAAAGGCATCAAGGCCTGGATGATTGCCCTAAGCTTTGTAAGCAGTATGGCCGCAGTCTATGCGGTACTGGGCTTGATCGCGTCTTCAGCCGGACTCAACTTTCAACGCTGGTTACAGCAACCTGCCACCCTGATGGCATTTAGTGCATTATTTGTGGTATTTGCCCTCAACCTGTTTGGCCTGTTTGAAATTAAAATGCCACAGCGTCTGACGCAACGTCTGGACCGGGTTCAGGCGATGCAGCAAGGGGGAACTCTGGTTAGCGCTGCGATCATGGGATCTGTTTCTGCCTTGCTGGTTGGGCCTTGTATGACGGCACCATTAGCCGGTGCTTTATTATTTATTTCCCAGACTCAGAACCAGTGGCAAGGCGCAGTGCTGTTGTTTACGTTGGGTTTCGGTATGGGCACCCCGTTGCTGCTGGCCAGTATTATGGGGGCACGCATCCTGCCCCGAGCCGGGCACTGGATGAATCAGGTAAAAGTACTCTTTGCTTTCATCATGCTGGCTTTGGCCTTGTATTTTATTCGTCCGCTGATTTCAGAAGCTGCATTGCAGTGGCTGTCGCTAGGGTTGGGCTTAAGCTTTGTTGTTTATGTTCTGGCACGATTATTCTGGAAAAATACCGGACTGCGCTGGCTTTATATCATCTGTTTGGCTATCGCTGTGCCTTATATTACATATAGTCAGTATCAGCATAGTCAGCGTTTTTTTGTTGAAACTGCCCAACAACAGGCGAGTTGGCATATAGCAAAAACGGCCACTGAATTTGAACAGTTACTGGCTACAGTACCGAAAGGGCAGAAGGTCATTATTGATGTCTATGCTGA
>NZ_DFDO01000133.1:0-3999 GCF_002367915.1 Acinetobacter sp. UBA3025 | reverse complement strand
AAGTGTCAACACACCCTAGTTTTTTTATACTCAGTATCTACAAAGCTAAGTTGTCAGTGGTGCATTTTTGTGGGATAAGTAAATAAAGGAATAGATAATTTGCAAATTGAAAATCCAGTCTTTTGCCCTGATAAATCATCTACCACGATCACAAACGATATAGACTTTTGGAGAGCCGCTCAGGTGACTAAACAATATCTGACTCATCGTTGTCTGATTGCGCCACCCCATGCAAGTGACGATTTTTTTGCCCACACGGTCATTTATCTGGCCCGTCATGATGAAGATGGCGCTCAAGGGATTATTATTAACCGCCCTGCTGGCATTCAAATTAAAGAATTGCTGAATGATCTGGATATTGAGGCGGATAATGTCAATCCCCATGAAGTGTTGCAAGGTGGACCTTTGCGACCAGAGGCCGGTTTTGTCCTGCATACCGGTCAGCCGACTTGGCATTCCTCTATTGCTGTGGGTGAAAATGTTTGTATTACCACATCTAAAGATATTCTGGATGCGATTGCGCATAATGAAGGTGTAGGCCGCTATCAGATCGCATTGGGTTATGCGAGCTGGGGCAAACATCAGCTTGAAGAAGAGATTGCCCGGGGTGACTGGCTAATCTGTGAATCCGATATGGACCTGATTTTTAACTTACCTTATAACGACCGCTGGGATGCTGCCTATAAAAAAATGGGCGTAGACCGAACCTGGTTATCTTCCGAGATTGGACATGCCTGATGTAAACGCGCCAAACACTATTATGGCGTTTGATTTTGGTACACAGAAAATGGGAATGGCAGTCGGCCAATTCCTGATTGAAAGTACCACCCCCCTCCCTTTATTTCCTATGAAAGACGGGATTCCGAACTGGGACGAATTACTGAAAATTGTAAAAAACCATCAGCCAAGCCTATTTTTAGTGGGACTTCCACTGAATATGGATGATAGTGAATCTGAACTGTCGACACGGGCACGAAAATTTGCCCGCCGTTTACGTCATCAGACCAATATTGAAACCTTGATGGTGGATGAACGCCTGACCACTCGTGAAGCACGGGATGAACTGGATCATTATCAGGCTCAAGGTCGTGGCAAAAAATTGTCTGCGGACAGTATTGCTGCTGCCCTCTTGATTGAAAGCTGGTATCGGCATCCGGCTGGACTGCAACCTTAAATTTTTTAAATATCAGTAATAGCATCTTTCGAGATGCTATTTTTTTGAATTAAAGAATCCCTTTTTTAGCTCATTGGGATACTTTCAATCTAAAAACAATAGAGTGCCTTCATCAATCATTTTTTAATCATTCAACAATGAGCAAAGGAACTCCCTCATCCTCACTTTCTCCCTGAGAGAAAGAACTTTAAATACGAATGGACTAATATTTTTTATTTTATGAAGAGATTTAACTAAGGAAAAAAATAACGAAAGGTCAGGTTAATTCTAGGTTCTAAAACCCGAGTCGTTTTCCGGATGCAATGTTTCCAGTAGTGTTGGGTCTGTCCTTGCATCACAATCAACTGACCACTTTGTAAAAGCAGATCTACTGTTTCATTCTCTGTTTTGTGTTTAAAGCTCATCTTGCGGGTTGCCCCCAAACTGAGGGATGCAATCACATTTTCCTGTGACGTTCCTTGATATAGAGCAGCTTCATCATCACTATGCCAGCCCAGACCTTGCGAACCATCTTCATATAAATTGGCCAGGCAGGAATTAAAGGAATGGCCCACCAATTTTTCAATATGCTGCTTTAACCGAAATAGCCCCGGTGTCCAGATATGAGCTTGTTTGAAACTTCCGGAATAATGATATTGATAGTGTTCATCACCATACCAGACGACTTTTCGCCCAGTAATATAATGCTTGCCAAATAAAGTGACTTCATCCGCTTGCCAGGCCAGATGAGCTAGAAAATGCTGTAAATATTGCTGGCTCTGCTGCTCATTTAAAATCTGGCCATAATCCTCTACCACCCCATCAAAGGGTAATAAATTCATTTGAGGTTCTGGCGCAAACAGGTCCAAAGTCATTTTAAAATCAGTCTAAAAATTTCAGTATCTTGCTGAAAAGATTGAGACTTATCCAGAAAAATTACAATCTAATTTCACAAATAAATACAACATTTACTCTTGTGAGTACCTCTATTCCTGCCTAGACTAAATTCAACTTTGACAATAAAAATAATTGCTTATGAATTTATGGCAGCTGTTTTTAAAACTTCGTCCCTTTGTCAGTCCTTATCGACTTCTGGTGATTGCGACCCTCATTCTGACCCTAATCGGTTCCTTTACTGCTCAGGTCAATGCACTGACCCTGCAATATGCAGTCGACAGTATCAATGCTTTGCTGGAACAAGGACAAGGGCTGGATGAAGGCTGGCATATTCTGATCACTATTTCTGCCATTTTACTTGGTAAAGAGGTGGTGAATGCACTGGTACAGTTTGGACAAAAGTTTTATGGAGAAAAGCTGCGGATTTTTATTTCCCAAGACCTGGCTCAAGGCATTATTGAAAAGTTTTTAAAATACCGGCTGGCTTTTTTTAATCAGGATAATAATCAGGCTGGAAAATTACAGACCCGAATCGACCGCGGAATTGGCTCCCTCACCCGACTGGTTCAGATCTTTTTTATTGATATTTTTCCTCTGTTTACCAGTGCAATTGTCGCGCTAGGGCTGATGTACTATGCCAATTTTTATGTCGGACTGGTCGCCACAGCGATTGTGCCGATCTACTTCTGGCTCACCTATAAACAGGCACAAAAACTCGGTGGATGGCGTCGTAGTCTGAGAGATGGTCGGGAAAAAAAGAGCCAAGGTATTCTCAGCATCATTAATTCAATTACAGTCATCAAATCCTTTAACCGGGAATCAATTGAATCAGACAAACAGCTGAGCTTACAGCGTGAACTGACCGATAACCAGATGAAAACCCGGCAGACCAGCTTCCTGTTTGATGGTCTGAAAACCTTTATTGAACAGATTGGCATAGTGCTGATTATTATTCTAACCTCATATTTTGTACTGGATGGACAGATGAGTATCGGCATGATCATGTACCATGTGCTGCTCTTTAATAACGTCTCTGCACCGATTCGCTCGTTGCACCGGATTTATGATGAAGTGAATGATGCCATGATTTATTCAGAGAGCTTCTTTAATATTCTGGAAGCAGATGCTGAAATTGAGCAAAGCGGACAGCAAAAACCACCTGTCCAAGGCCGATTTGAGCTAAGTGGCGTGAATTTTTATTATCCGAATGGGCATCATGCCTTAAAGGATATCAATATGGAGATTCGACCCAATACCATTACCGCACTGGTAGGGTTATCTGGTGCTGGTAAATCAACCTTGATCAGTCTGCTCGATAAATTTTATGAACCACAGGAAGGCCAGATCAAGCTGGATGGGATCGACTTAAAAGATTATGACACTCAATATCTGCGTGATCATATCGGATTGGTGCTACAAAAAAACCATATTTTTCAGGGCACGATTTTTGACAATATCCGTTATGGCAAAACCAATGCCAGTATGGATGAAGTGATTGCTGCTGCTCAAAAAGCCTCAATTCATGAACAGATCTTACAGCTACCGGATGGCTATGATTCCGATGCCCTGCAACTGTCCGGCGGTCAGCAACAGCGGATTGCCATCGCACGGATGTTCCTGAAAAACCCGCCGATTATTTTTCTGGACGAGCCGACGGCGAGTCTGGATGCCATTGCGACAGAACAGATCAAACAAAGTCTGGATCAGATCAAGCAAGGCCGTACCGTGATTATTATTTCGCATAGCCTGTCTCAAATTATTGATGCAGACTATACCTATGTAATGAAAGAAGGTTGTATTGCCGAACACGGTGAACATGACGCGCTTTATCATCAAGACGGCGTATATAAGGAAATTTTTGATGCGATGGCGAAGAGCCTGAATATTGAAAAAATTGCCAAGACTTTTGAAGATGATGCAGAGGAAGAAACGCATAGTTAGCTCTACAT
>NZ_DFDO01000130.1:0-4173 GCF_002367915.1 Acinetobacter sp. UBA3025 | reverse complement strand
GAACCGCTCTTCCGATCTAGGATCAACCACAATATCCGGGTTGATGTCTTTCAGGCCGCCTTTTTGCAGGATCGCAGCCGCCAGATTTTCCTTGATTGGTGCTTCAGTCATAAAGCGGCGATAGCCACGTTTATGCAGGGAATCACCGGATAAGTCTAAACAATAAGTGTGTTCTTTTTTACCTGCCAGAATGTACATGGTGATTTCTGGCTGTTTGGTATCAATACTTGGACGCTTGCCCACAGCTTCCATAAAGGAATCGACGACGCCATCTTTGGCACGTAGAGTTGCAAACTGGGTGTTGACCTTAATATCACGTTCAACATGCAGACGAATTGCGAAGGTGCTTTGTGGTGCAAAAATCAGTGACCAGTCGAAGCTCATCGCACCTTCATAAAGCTCTTCTGCAACATCACGCGCATCGTGGGAGAATTCGATTTCATGCGTATGAATTGGCATCAGGACACGAGAAGCCAGACGAGACCACATACAGATGCGGTAAGCATTTTCAAGCGTGCCTTTGAAGGTCAGACGACCTGGGAAACGTTCAATATCCTGAACACCTAAACCTTTGATTTCTTCTTCTAATAAGGTTTCCAGACCATCGGCACAGGTGACCCAATAATTGCTTAAACGTGAAGAGGTATTCATAAAATAGAGAGACCGGAAAAGAATAAATAAAAAACTGCGCTCAGTTTAGCGTATTTTGCCTGTTAAAGCTTTGGAAATTTTTTAAATTCGAGCACATGCAGCCTAGTGTTATTCATCCTAAAAAGCGCTAAATGTTGACTTAAAAAGCAAACTGAAAATTTACGAGATATGTAAGACTACACAATACCAATAAGGTGGATTTTTAATTAAATCTTTTATTTTACAGATGGATATGTAGTAGGTATTAAAACTAATTCGCAATCTAGCTCTTCAATTGCGACCATGTTGTATGTGTAATTTAGAAAGATAAATAATCGGATTAATGATGTGATGGATCTGATGCAGGGTTGTTCATATGCACCTCATGGCATCAGCATTACTCTAAAAGTAAAAGCTAAAATTGGGTCACTTATGTCAAGTGATCGAGATTAAGAATTGATTAGCCAGACGAAGATCGAATCTAAAACAAAAAAGACGCTGACCTAATATTGCTCCGGGGTAGATCAGTTTTCATTCATATCAATTTATAACTCACATAACTTATTTATTAATTTTGGTACGTTTATTGCTTTATCTAATATCAATCAAGCTGTAATGCTGAGGGGAATCATTACAGCTTCATCTTTATTCTTAATTATTATTTCGGAGGGGCTTAGATGTTGGATCTTCAATTACGCAGGAATGAGGCATTTTCAATCGCTACCTTGATCTACGCACGTTTAAGACGAGTAACTGGACGAGTAATTGATGCCATGTATCTTGCAGAAAATATCCACTATGCAAAGCATGTGATTGGGCTGGCAGAGCAGACTGAAGATCCTGAGCTTTTACATCTGGTCAACCGCTTAAAAACCACTCTGGATTTATCGTCATTTTCAGAACTGCAGGCTGAAGAACAGGCGGAAAAGGAACTGATTTCTGTAGAACCAAGTGAAGAAGATATCTATCGCGCACAGGTTTCACATCATTATATTGGCGCATTGCGCTAATTGGGGGGATTGGGTGTGGATGCTCCAGACTGAAGCACTCATGTTTAAATGAAAAAACAAGCATATAGATAAACAGGTTAAATTATCTTATTGAAAAAATGCATGGGAATTTAAATTTCCATTCTTATTACTGAGATGGTTTTTGTACAACTGAGCTCTTTATCAACTATAAAGATTCGCTAATCTCTGTATAATACGTTGACTTAACGTATAAGGAATCTCTCATGCACTTGGCGGCATTGCATACACCGAGCCAGATTCAACTCAACAAAGCAGGTAATCTTAAACATTTCCTGACCATCGAAGGTCTTTCTAAAGAAACTCTTACAAAAATACTGGACACTGCGTTGTCCTTTTTTAATGACCAAAATCAGCTGATCACCAATAATTTGCTCGAAGGCAAAACGGTGATGAACCTATTTTTTGAAAATTCTACCCGAACGCGTACTACATTTGAGGCAGCGGCCAAACGTCTGTCTGCCAACGTGCTGAATATCGATATTGCCCGTTCAAGTACCTCTAAAGGTGAAACTTTACGTGATACCTTGTGGAATCTTGAAGCCATGGCAGCAGATATTTTCGTGGTACGTCATTCATCTTCAGGTGCAGCACACTTTATTGCCAAAGATGTTTGTCCGAATGTCGCTATTATTAATGCAGGGGATGGCCGTCATGCCCATCCAACTCAAGCGATGCTGGATATGCTGACCATTCGCCGTGAAACCAATAAAAAATTCGAAGATATGTCGATTGCCATTATTGGTGATATCAAGCATTCGCGTGTAGCACGTTCAGATGTGGCGGCGCTGCAAACCTTGGGTTGTAAAGATATTCGCATGATTGCACCGAATACATTGTTGCCATACGGTTTTGATGATTACAGTGAAGATGTGCGCCTGTTCAATAATATGGAAGATGGCATCAAAGACTGTGATGTGATTATTACCTTGCGTATTCAAAACGAGCGTATTGATTCGCCAGCGCTGTCATCTCAGGCTGAATTCTACAAAATGTATGGCCTGAACAAAGAACGTCTCGCCATGGCCAAGCCGGATTGTATCGTGATGCATCCAGGACCAATGAACCGTGGTGTGGAAATTGATTCCAGTATTGCAGACGGTCCGCAATCCGTGATTCTGAAACAGGTTACTAACGGGATTGCAGTACGTATGGCGGTACTGGCTCTTGCGATGCAGGGTCAGTTACAGGAACAGGGTTTGATTGAAGCGATTGCGGTATAAGGAATAAGTCATGTCTATTGTAAAAATTGAAAATGTCCGTGTTCTTGACCCAATCCAAAACACTGATTCAGTCGAAACGGTTTATCTGGAAAATGGTAAACGTGTTGCAGAAACTGCTCACGTATCTGAAACCATTGATGGGCAGGGCAAGTGGCTGATGCCCACTATGGTGGATCTATGCGCACGTTTACGTGAACCGGGTCAGCAGCAACACGGGACTTTAAAGTCTGAAGGTAAGGCTGCACGTGAAAACGGGATTCTGCATGTATTTACCCCGCCAGATTCTAAACCGATCGTACAGGACAATGGTGCACTGATTCATGGTCTGGTTGAAAAAGCCATGCTGGATGGCGGTATTTATCTGCAGGTGATCGGTGCGCAAACCCAAGGTTTGCAAGGTCAGCAACCGGCCAGTATGGCAGGTTTGAAAAAGGGCGGTTGTACTGCGGTTTCTAATGCCAGTGCGCCGTTTGCCAATGATGATGTGGTATTACGTACACTTGAATATGCAGCGGGCTTGGACCTGACTGTAGTGTTCTATGCAGAAGAGCCGCAAATTGCCAAAGATGGCTGTGTGCATGAAGGCTTTATTGCTTCACGTCAGGGCTTGCCAATGATTCCGGCATTAGCAGAGACTGTGGCAATTGCCAAATACCTGCTTATGATTGAAGCAACTAAAGTACGCGCTCATTTCGGCTTGTTATCTTGTGGTGCATCAGTAGAACTGATCCGTATTGCCAAAGAAAAAGGCCTGTCAGTAACTTGTGATGTCGCAATGCACCAATTGCATCTGACTGACCATCTGATTGATGGCTTTAACTCTCTTGCACACGTGCGTCCACCATTACGTTCTGAATCTGACAAAGAATTACTGCGTCAGGGCGTAAAATCTGGTGTGATTGATGCGATCTGTACCCATCATGAACCACTGAGCAGCTCTGCCAAAATGGCACCGTTCGCAGAGACACAGCCTGGCTTTACCGCGTTTGATACCTATGTACCGTTCGGTATCCAACTGGTGAATGAAGGTTTCTTTACGCCATTGGAATGGGTGGAGAAAGTCACAGTTGCTCCTGCAAAAGTCGCTAGCATGTTTGATCGCTGGAAGGCAGAAGCTGGCTGGGTACTGGTTGATCCAGAACAGGAGTGGACGCTGAGTAAAGAAACGATCGTTTCTCAAGGTAAAAATACACCACTGCTCAATCAAAAAGTGAAAGGTAAAGTGCTACAAACTTTTATTGCTGCATAACACTTACATTTCGCGTTTACAAAAAGTCAGCTTCGGCTGACTT
>NZ_DFDO01000131.1:0-4309 GCF_002367915.1 Acinetobacter sp. UBA3025 | reverse complement strand
CAGAAGTTAACTGAAAAGATCAAAGCATCTGACTCCTTTGAGACTCGACTGAAAATCTATGAAGGTGAAGCAGTACGTAGTTATTTTAAAATGGTGTTATTGCCTGAAATTCGTCTAATTGATCCACAATTTCCAAGCGTTAAATTCCATGATTTACGTGCCAGCTTTGGTATGAATCTGCTTGAAAGCCAGTTACAGCATTTACCCGAAGGGCATTCGGCTATGATAGCGGTCGAATATGTGCAAGCTAGGATGGGGCATCGCAATATTAGTACGACTTTGCAGTATTTGAACTATAAATCACGCTTGCAATGGCGCAATAAAATTCAGCATGAGTATGAGTCTAGCTTGATGAAATACGTCAAATCTTCTGTGGATTTAGCAGGAGATTTGTCATGAATTTTATTCGTACTCCATTGTTTGTAAATATCACTGATATTCATAAACAGATTACTGAACATGAGCATCTCATACTCGTGATCAAAGATAAAACAGCTTCATTTTCCTTTAGAACTTTAGACATCGGTACATTCTTTTTTGCTAAAAGAGTATGTTCTTCCGATATATCCGACCATGAGCTTGTTGCTTCTTTTGATGAAAAAAGACGCTATTTTTTAAAATGTTTTACCGATTATCTACTGCAAATGGATGGATCGGATCTATCAAAAGGGTTGTTCTATTTCATTATCAAAATATTTTTAGATTGGATTGATCAGCAAAAGAAAAATTTTGATTTATCCAATAAAGATAGTGTGATCGATGCCTATCGTCGTTACAGTAAATATTTAGTAGATCGGACTCTGCTTGCGGATACTGATGACGATAACTTGGCTGCGCATACCGCAAAGCAGTATCAGCGTTATGTTGCAAAACTGATCGCATATGTATTTGATTGTCATGAAATTGATATTGCTAGTCAAGCGATGCAAGTACAGTCGCAGCGTTATGATGTTCCCGTTTTACCAATTGCACAGGAGGATCATCAAAAAACGTATGCAACTTTGTTGAATGTATTTTCGGAAATCCATCGTATCGTTGTCCAGAAGGGTAACTTTCCCGCGCACTTTCAATCCGTGGATCAGGAAGAGTTCTATTTTTACTCAGGCTTTAATCATCAAATTGAAAAACAACATATTCAGTTTGATATGCACAGCTATTTGTCTAAATATTCAGCTATTCCCGATTTTTCAAAAATGTTGGTGGATTTCGGGCTTGCTGAAGATAGTGAGCATCGAAAGCGCTTACGTGAAAATCGTAATCAAGCGATTCGTAAGCTTGAAGAGCGTAATAAAGATAAACGACATATGGAGCGAGAGCGACTTGCCTCCTATGGTCTTTGCATCGGCATGTTGTTGTTTATCACACAAACGGGGGCTAATTTAGACACAGCTCAGCAGTTACAGCTAGATACGATGGAAATCTTGCCCTCAACTCAGGGGCGGAGATTCTCAGGAACAAAAAGTCGTGCTGGAGGGAAAGAAGTTCGGCCTGAGTTTGGGGTGACATTTGAACCTGTTTTTAGACAAATTTTAGAACTTAGAGCATGGTATATCCAAGATGAAACCTGTGATTTTGTCTTTCCACAACGTAATGAAATTCGAAGGCTTGTGCCGATTGGACATAATAAATTGCAAAATATAAAAAGCTTTTTACAACGCATTTTTCCTCAAATGGTTTGGATTACACCACAACAGTGGCGTAAGCATAAAGCAGTCAAACCGTTGAGTTAAGTGATGGTGATTTACTGCTTGAAGCTGAAGTTATGGGTCACTCACTCGATACAGCAAGAAATAATTATGCACGTACGTCATTTAAAGATGCAGCTCAGCAAATTTCACTGTTCTTTAATGAGCTGAGAGATGTTGCAGTCGCACAAACTCGAACGCTTGAGCGAATTTCGGTACAAACGATAGATCAGCCTGTTGATGTTCAAACCTTACCTGTCGGTGCATGTGTGACAGCAACGCCACAGCCTGAAAAAGCACTTGGTTTTACTGCACAAGCGCCAACCCCAAACTGCCAGCAATTTGAGCATTGCTTGTTCTGTCATCACTATGCAATCCATGCCGATGATACGGATATTCGTAAGCTTTTATCACTGAAAAGTCTACTTGGTTATGTCAAACAAAAAGCCACGGATTTGATCAAATGGGAACAGCAGTTCGGTGTTGTACTACACCGAATTGACGAAGTACTTAATGATTTATCAAACACTTATGAAAATCTACATGACCGTATTTTTTCAATTCAAGAAGAAGTGGAAAGCGGTGATTTAGATGCCTATTGGCTCAATCATTTTGAATTATTACTTGATTTGGGGTGGATCGCATGAGTTCATTTAATTCGTATTTATATGCCAGTGGCGTTGCTGAGCAGTTTTTACCCGATGAATATCGGTTACAGAGTCATCAGCTGACTGTTCCAGCCTCTTTTGTATTGTCTCGAATGAAAAGCGGTGCAATATTATCGGTTTATGCAGACAATGTTTGGGATCTTTCACCCTATTTGCCGAAGTGCCACTGTCGCCTGAATTTTGATAGCTGGCTTGAAAATGCTCGTGAAGATAATTTTCTCTTCTGTCAAATACGTACAGAAATGAAAAAAATCATCTTTGCGTTATTGTACGTTAAAACTGGTAAGTCGATTATTAAAAGTATTGAGCAGCGCCATCTTGCATTGCGTCAGTTTGCACGACTTGCATACAAGAATGGTTGTACGTTGCAGCAGTTATTTGGTGATGTCGCTTATCTATCGAAAGTCAATGATGCTTATGCTGGCTTGAGTTATCCAACCGCCTTGCGCATCAAAGCATTTTTAACCGATTGTTTTACTCTGCAACAGCAGTATCCCTCATTGATCCCAGCTTTTAGTACATATCAACCGATTGAGCATTTAGCAAAGTTAGCGGCTCAACTCAGATTGCGATCAGGTAAAGTCGGCCCGCAAACCAAAGTTATTCCTTCACGGCTTTATATCGCTTTAATTAATGCTTTAGCCGATAAATTGAATGAATTTAATCAAAATGCACCTGCCTTATTACAATGGTTTCAGCGTATTCAGCAGGATGCCAATTTTGCCCTGATGCCTGTGGAGTTTAAGCGTGCTAAACGAACAATAAGTTTCGACGATGCTCGTGATTTGCTGGGTTTAACTCAGCTTTTTGAAAATCATCAGATTGAAAAACATGCCAATCTCACTCGTTATATGACGATAATTCAAGGTATGGCCAAACTTTGGATTCATTTATTCACAGGTATGCGGGATAACGAAGTGAATCAGCTGTCTTATGACTGCTATCAAACCGTTCAGAGCAATGAACATCGTGTGCATGTGTTGATGGGTTACACCTCTAAGTTACATGGTGGCGGTAATAAATCGACCTATTGGATCACGTTTGAAGATATTCAGTTTGGCGTACGTGCAGCGCAAAGTATTGGTGAAATCTATGCTTTGCTCAATCCACATTATGATATGTCTAATCCTGCTGAATACCCATTATTTCCAACGCTTTACTCGCAAAAGCATCGAAATAAAAATAATCGAAATATTAAAAACGAAACAGATTTTGTTTCACATTTTTCAGGTGCTCCGACCCGAACACAGTCCAATTTTAACCTGTATCTAAGCCGTATTTCAGTCTCGCTAGGTGATGTATTAAGAATTACTGAAAGTGATATAGCTGAATTAGAAGCATTTGATGGATTCCGTAACTGGCGTGATGAGAAAGATTGTCAGATTGGAGAATACTGGAATCTTTGTACTCATCAATTTAGGCGTTCTTTGGCAGTGTACGGTGCTCGTTCAGGCGTTATTGGACTGGGCGCTTTGTCGGTTCAATATAAGCATTTAACTGAGGCGATGACATTGTATTATCGAAATAATGCGGTGTTTGCTCCAAATATTTTAGCCAGTGATAGTCAAAAAGAGTTTATTCAAGAGCTTGAGTATCAGCGACTTGTTCATTCATATGAGCAATTTGAGGATGGTGTAATCAATAGCTCTAGTCATCTATTTGGTGGTGCGGGAACCTATTGGCAATTGCTAAAAGCTGATGGGCAAATATTGAAGATCTTTCCCAACCGTGCTGAAGCCGTCAAACGATTGAAAAAGGGTGAAATAGCCTATAAACAGAGTCTGTTTGGTGCATGTACAAACCCTGACTCTTGCGAAAAAATTTCATTTACTACTATTACGAGCTGTCTGAGTTGTGCATATGCAATTTTCGATATTGCTAGTGCAGAGAAGATGGATAAAGCGGTTCAGCGACTACAACGAGTGCGAGATATACGTAAGCGTCCGCTGAACCCCA
>NZ_DFDO01000205.1:7563-12276 GCF_002367915.1 Acinetobacter sp. UBA3025 | reverse complement strand
TTGCCTGCTTTTAAATCTTCAAAAACCTTATGCTGCAAGGTCGCAATGCGGTAGCTTAAGCTCGCTTGACTGCCAACCGGATTGAGCATGGCTTGAGTATCAGACAGGACGGTTTCATCGGTATGCATGGGGCCTTCGGCAGCAGCACGCTTGGCCAAAGTTTGCGCATCGACTTTTTTCTTGGGAGATTTTTCTATTTTCGCAATATTGCCGGCATCAATTTTTTGTACGCCTTGCATCTGCTTGCGAAATAGATCGAGGTCTTCCTCCTGTTCCTGCTCCGCTGTTTTCACGACAGGGGCAACAGGTTCAGCCTTAGGCTGAGGATGACTAATTTGCTTTTTAAGATCTTTGAGTAAATTGTACTGATCTTTAGAAAGCGAAGAATCGTGTTTGCTCATAATCTGGAAACGGGGGAGATACTGAATTTGGTAAATTATAGTCTTAAATGACTGAAAGGAGAAATGAATTGCACTAAATACAACATATCCCAAACCCAGCATTAATTTCTCAATAGTTTTCTAAGATTGTATAGCTTGATGAGCTTTAAATAGAAAATAATTCATGAATATTCTCCTTTTATCATTTTAACAGTTGCCGCGATGGAACATCTCTCTTTAAATATAAATCAATCAAACCTGGAAAATAAAAAAATGAGTTATTCAGGCAGTTGTTTGTGTGGCGATGTTCAGTTCAAAGTAAATACGAATATTCAGACCATGTATCATTGTCACTGCAGTTTATGTCGTAAACAGAGTGGTACGGCCGCGAATGCAGCAACTTTAGTTCATCAGCAATATTTTGAATGGACATCAGGACATGCTTCAATTTCCTGCTATCAAAAAGAGACCGGATTTCGTTCCCATTTTTGTCAACACTGTGGCTCACCTGTACCGAATCAGGTAGGTACAACTGCATTGATCTGGATTCCTTTAGGGCTTCTGGATCAAGCACCCAAAATTCAGCACAGACTGAGTTTTTGTCTGAACTCGAAGGTGGATTGGGCAGATGAAATCAAGGCGGATGAGTCCTATTCTGAACTGCCAGAATTTGAAAAATTAATCTCTTATTTTGATCATTCAACTCAGTATTAAATGAATTTGGTTAATAGAAATAAAAAAAGCCCCATGCTGAGATGGGGCTTTTTTTATACTTAATATTTTAAACCGATTCAGGCTCACCGAATAAATCACGGAAAGCATGATCTGGACGTGGCTGTTTCATGAAACTTTCACCGACCAGGAAAGCATGAATATCATGTTCCTGCATCATCGCAACATCAGCAGGGGTCGCAATACCGCTTTCAGTGACCAGCAGGCGTGAAGGATCCAGTAATTTTTTCAGACGTAGTGATGTATTCAGGTCGACATCAAAAGTTTTTAAATTACGGTTGTTCACACCCAGCAGACAACGATCAGACAGTTTTAAAGCACGTCCTAATTCTTCTTCATCATGCACTTCAACCAGTACATTCAGATTATGCTCAAATGCGGTTTTAGACATTTCCTCTAACTGCTGATCAGACAGACAGGCCACGATCAGCAAGATACAGTCTGCATGTAGTGCACGCGCTTCAATCACGCCATAAGGATCGATCAGGAAGTCTTTACGCAACGCAGGCAAGTCACAGTGCGAACGGGCGATCTGAATATTTTCATCAGCACCCTGAAAAAAATCCACATCAGTCAGTACAGATAAACAGGCAGCGCCGGCATCCTGATATTGTGCCGCAATTTCTGCAGGATTGAAGTTTTCACGAATCACGCCTTTGGACGGAGAAGCCTTTTTAATTTCAGCGATTACACCCGAACGTTTAGACATTAAAGATTGAGCAAAACCACGTACAGGTGTCGCGCCTTGAGCTAACTCTTCTATATCTTTATAGCTTTTCTGCTTCAAACGAAGAGCGAACTCTTCTTTCTTACGATCAACAATTTTACCCAAAATTGTATTTGCAATATCAACCATGATTCAAATTCCTGACCGTATTAAGCTTCATATTGTTTGATGGTTTTGGTGAATTCAGACAGCACGCTCATTTTTTCCAGTGCCTGGCCACCATAAATAATATCGTGTGCCAATGCCACACCTTGCTTATAGCTTGAAGTCAGGCCTGATACATAAATACCAGCACCGGCATTTAGGGCAATCATATTGGCAGCCTTATGACCGATCTCAGATTTCTTCTTGCCTAAGGCATCTTTAATCAGAGCCAGACTTTCTGCTGAACTTTCAATAATTAAGCCAGTTAAGGTTTGCGATTCAATGTCGACCTGTTCAGGAATGATTTCCCATTCAGTGATTTCACCGTTTTTCAGCTCAGCCACATGCGTCGAAGAAGCCAGACTGATTTCATCTAAGCCATCACGTGAATGTACGACCATGACATGTTCAGCACCGAGCTGTTTCATGACTTCTGCAATTGGGCGGCAAAGTTCATTGGAAAATACCCCGATGACCAAACGTTTTACGCCGGCCGGATTCGTAAGCGGGCCGAGCAGGTTGAAAATACTGCGAATACCCAGTTCTTTACGTGGACCAATCGCATATTTCATGGCTTTGTGATGATTCGGTGCGAACAGGAAGCCCACACCAATATCACGGATACAGCGTTCGGTTTGCTGCATATTCAAATCAAGATTAATGCCTGCCTGTTCCAGTAAATCTGAAGAGCCTGATTTGGTAGAAACACCACGGTTACCATGTTTGGCAATCGTTGCACCAGCTGCTGCAATTACAAAGGCTGAAGCGGTAGATACGTTAAACAGGTTTTGTCCATCACCGCCTGTACCGACGATATCCACCAGATGAGGGACATCACTGACATCAATTTTGGTTGCCAGTTCACGCATGACACGTGCTGCAGCAGTAATCTCGTCAATACTTTCGCCTTTCAGGCGTAGACCCATGAGCAGAGCACCGATCTGGGCATCGGTTGCTTCGCCAGACATAATGGTGCGCATCACGTCTTCCATTTGTTCCTGAGTCAGGTGAATGTTTTTAGTAATATTGCTTAAAGCTTGTTGAATATTCATGACTTGCGTTTTGCCCATTATGCGTAAATTTCAAGAAAGTTTTTAAAGATCTGATGACCATGCTGGCTCAGGATTGATTCCGGATGGAACTGCACACCTTCAATCGGTAGTGTCTTATGTTTAATCCCCATGATTTCTTCCATAGAGCCATCTTCTTCATTGGTCCAGCAGGTCACTTCCAGGCATTCAGGTAAAGTGGCCTGATCAATCACCAGCGAGTGGTAACGCGTCGCAGAGAAAGGATTCGGCAAGTTGCTAAAAATGCCTTTGTCGCTGTGATACATGTCAGACAAACGACCATGCATGACGCGTTTGGCACGAATAATATCGCCGCCAAAAGCCTGACCAATACTTTGATGTCCCAAACAAACACCGAGCAGGGGAATCTTGCCGCCAAAATGCTGAATGGCAGGAATCGAAATTCCCGCTTCACTTGGCGAACATGGACCAGGACCAATCACCAGATACTTGGGTTGCCATCGCTCAATATCCTCCAATGTCACGGCATCATTGCGGACTACTTTTACTTCTTGATTCAGTTCGCCAAAATACTGGACGATGTTATAAGTAAAGGAGTCATAGTTGTCGATCATGAGAAGCATATTGAGCCTAACCTCTTGAATTTTCGTATATTACTTAACATTGCAAAATTACATTACTCACAATGTTACTCACTTTGCATAAAGTGATTGATTTTAAGGGCATTAAAAAGCCGCTTAATCAAGCGGCTACTTTAGCACTTTTACAATGCCTTGTGACAACTTCATTCACATAACTATTAAGGTAGTAACTTCGTGGACCATCTTTATGAGGCTGTTCAATTTCTCCTTTTTTGATCCGGTCATACAACGTTGGTTCACTCATGTTCATGCGCTTGGCAAATTCCTTGATACTTACCCGGCGTTCATCTTGATGGGCCATTGCTCGTTTGAGCTCCTGCATCTCATCAAAGATCGCCTGGAGTAAGTCGGCTGATTGCACTTCAACTTGCATCATTCACCTCCAATCTTTTACCTGCTTTGATTTCTTCATCGGTGGCGTGTCGAATAATTCCACCACGTTTTAGTGTTGACTCAACAAAACCACACTCAAAATCAATACTGTCGAGCTGATTTAATTTTTTGTAGGCATCTCCATCCAAAGGATCATTACTGAGATATTTGCTTTCATAGCAAAAATAGTCCCCAATCTCAAAAATATTGTGCTGGCGACGGTATTCGAGAAGGGCTTTTTCCACATGCTGCGTTCTGAGTCCTGATCTCTGCATCATGATCAGCTCATCTATTGTAAAAGAAGTGGCATTAAGAAATGCCTTAGCCTTCTCATACCCACCCAACTGTTCAATAAGCTTCACGACACTTCTCCCAACGACTTCACCACACCTTCCGGTAAACCAAACACATCCTTAAATGCCTGATCAAATTCACCGCTTGCAATGAATTGATCGATGTTGTTTGCAGGTTGTTCATGCTTTGCGATGTAGCTGCTCAATGCCTGATATATACCGTTTGAATTTCCCTTTGTTACACCGACATGAATCTTGTCACCGATGTTTTTAACTGAAAATTCAACATTCAGATTTGAAGCGTCAATGATTTCCATAAATGGTAAGAATTCGTCCTGATTAAAAATCAGATCAAATGGCATTTCTTTATGCAGCTCATCACACACATAGTTA
>NZ_DFDO01000205.1:0-7491 GCF_002367915.1 Acinetobacter sp. UBA3025 | reverse complement strand
GCTCATCACACACATAGTTAGCCAATTGAAGTTTGGTTAATTGAATTTCAGTCATTGGCTGGCTCCTGTGCTTCAATCATGGCTTTATAATCACGCCAAAATTCCCACTTTTTAGATTTGACCTGATCCTTATATGATTGCTCCGCAATTTCACTCCAAACCGGATCATTCTCGTGTCTTGGCTTATCGATGCGATCAATCGCCATTTTTTCCGCAATCTGCTCAGGCAACTCTTTCTTAACCAAAACAAACCCTTCCGGCATCGCTTGGGCCTTGGCCTCCTTCCATGCTGACCAGCTAAAAAGAAGGGCTGTGATTAATTTTCCACACTTCTTTTCAATATCAGCAGGAACATCAGTACGTTTGATGTATGCTCCAAATTCAAAAAATGTGTACTGTGCAACATGCTCAAGACGTTTAAAGCATTCAGACTGCTCAAACTCAGCTTTTAATTTTTCAATATCCATCACGCTACCTCATAGAAGCGCTTGGCTTCTTCAAAATTTGATGTAGTAAGTGGTGATGAGCCTTTTTTGTAGCATTCAACAATCTCACCATATTTAAAAACTTTGCATGCTGTTGGTAGGTCAAAGCACTGGTACATCGGCTCTTTAAACCAATCTTCTGTGTAAAACATTAGTTCTTGGTGGTCTTCGGCTGTGCCTTCCCATTCTTGAACCTGAAAGTATTCATCAAATGATTCGATCATGAACTGATTGCCTTCAACCTTAGTCATTGCTCTGTAACGAGCCAAAGCACGTTCAGCAATTTCTTTTGATACGGCAGGTGACTGCTCATGCGGACTATCATCTTCAGGGCAGATTCCTACGCACCACAATTTATTCTTTTCCATCACGCCACCTTCACATCTAAATAATCAGGGTTATCCAGGTGCTCTTCATATTCATGAAATAGCACTTGACATGCCGCATTGCCTGTTAAATCGTTCTTTAAAAACACATAGCTCAGTGCTTTACGTGTGCCTTTGCCTGAAAAAGTAGCGCTACCATCTGCAAGTTCTTTCTTGGAATAACCCAGCTTTTCGAGCCACAGCTTAAAACCAGCTTCATGTTTCTTTTTAATTTTGAAAATCATGCTGCAGCCTCCAGTGCTTTACGTAAATAAGGGTCAATATCAGTGCTCAGCATCCATTTCACATAGTCCTTTGGAACCTCTTTTAATGGAGTACCTTTATGTTTGCCATAAGGCATTACATTTGGAGTGCGTACCTGTTCAGATAGGACATGCAATGAATTCATGTCTTTGATACCCAACTTTAAACAGATGTTTTTCAGGATGATGTATGTGAACCAGATGTCATACTTCGCACTGTGAGCATTACGCAGGTAATTACGTGCTTTTTCCTTGTCTGAGCTCACAAAATAGAACAGGGCGCTCAGGGTGTGAGTTTCCAGTTCTGGCCATGTGAAACGAGCCAGAGCTAAAGTACAGATCGATTTTTCAGGAACATCCGTACCACATTTACGGATCGCCTCAATGTCGTAATTGATGTTATGGCCAATCAAGCAATCCACATCTTCAGGTAAGTGGAAAGTATCAAAGCTTGGCTTGCCCTCGATGTCAGCTTCCAGGATGTGATGCACTGCCATTGCACCGTAAGCGATTGGCTCAGGACATGAGTAGAACTCATCAAATATCTGGCTTTGATCAAACCCCAAGTTACCTTGCTCAAAAGAGCAAGGTGCGTATGCGATTTCAATAGGGAAACCATTAATCGTATGAGTTTCCGTGTCCAAAATTATTGCTTTCATGCGTTAATAGTTTCCTTTGCCAATTTTTCAATTTCTTGTTGTACAGCCGCCAGTTTGCTGGCTTCGATTTGGTTAAGTGCATCAATACCGAGATGCTCACATACGGTTTTGGCATCAAGGCCGCGCTCATCAATGAAGGCTTGGAGGTCAGCCAGTTGCTGATCATTAATGCCAAAGAACTCGACAGGATCTACCCATGCATTACGCTGCATATCAAAGGTGCACTTCATTTCGTCAGCTCTGGTCTTAAGAGCAACACGCATATTTTTGTAATACGTATGGTTCTTATCGATAGACTCAGTAAGTTGGTTTAGATCGCTGGCATACTGAGCCTCAGCACAGCTCTGGATCCAGTTATCTAAATCTTCCTGAGCCTTCATTGATGCAAGCTGTTCAGGTGTCATAGTGTTGATGTGGTCTTTAGCCTGTTTGATCAGGTCAGCCAGGAAAGACGGATTCGCTTTTAAGTCTGGAACCCACACTTCACCAGTTTCACCACCTAAACCACCTGCATTTTTGGCATGGTGAGTAGGGCAAGGTCTAAAGCTAATCACGCGTTCATGCTTGCCTTCACCCGTTTGCACAGTGGTCAGGTAACCCATCACATCTGCAATGCGGTACAGCTCATTACGGTTCTTACCCCCAAGATCTGGTCGGTAAATTACTTGGTCACCGTTCTGATCTTCTGATGCATGGGCAATGAACACGACGTCTTTACCTGAAGCAATTAGCGTATTCACGTATTGCTTGAAGATGTTATTGGCCAAGCCTTGGGCTTTAAGTTTTAAAGAGCCATCTTTCTGCTTATTTGTGCTGTTTAGCAATAGGTGAGTCTTAATGCTTTCAAGCATCGCACCAACGGTATCAATCACAATCGTTTTAAATGGTTTCAGATCCTGCATAGTCAGGTTAGCCACATCAGCCCATTGATTGACCTGAACCACAGCACCGCGACGCAGTTCACCGGTACGGTGAGAGCCTTTATCGAAATCGAATGAAATTGCTTTCTCACCGGTGAAGCCAATTGATGTTTTACCCAAGCCCGGATCTGCGTACAGATAAACGATAATGGCTTGAACCAGTAGCGGTTGATCCGCTGGAATAATATTAATCGGCATCTCAACGTACTCCTAGCTGACGGTTTTTGCGTTTAAAGTTCTTATAGTCCTCAGACCCAAAGAAGCCGGTACTTTCTAAAACTTGATGTCGTTTATTTTTGCGCATGGCGACTCGCGCATTTTCCAAACCATCTAGAATCCACTGTGGAGCTGTGGACTTATCCATTTTCTTCAGCGAACCGTCAGGCTGGATGGAGTAGATCAACGTATTGCAGAAATAGTCAGCAATAGTTCCTGAGCTTTTGACACGTAAAGCGAAGTAGCTCACCCGGTTTTTACCAACCCTGTAAATCTCAAGTCCTTCAAACGTCTTGATGTATTCAGAGAAGTAACGATGGGTTGAGCCAAACTCTACTGGCATTGGAATGACAGGTAGTTCATCTGCTTTGAATTGCAGGAAACCAGTGTAAAGATCAGCAAAATTAACTTGTGCTTGGTCATTAAGCGGGGACCAATCATCAGAGCCATATTCACACCAGTAAACCAGCTGGCCATTCAAAAGTGCTTCAAATATTTGATCGGCAGATTTAAGAATCATGACTGCACCTCCACCAGACGGTGTTTCATGATATAACCAGCGATCATTGCGTTGATTTCGCGGTGATCCTGATAATCAGTGAAGTCGTTATATGGATTGCCATTGGCATCGAATACCTTGATTTCACCAAGTTCTATTACTTCTACATTGGTGAACTCGGAACCTGGTACACCGTAATCGTCTGGATGTGCTGCAACTTCAAACGAAGTGATTTCCAAACGAAAGCCATCTAGATTAAGGGTTGCTTCACCGCGTACGTCATCAAGCATCTTTAAAGATACGATGCCGTATTCAGATTGAATATTTTGAGCTGGAGCTGCTTGGCTAGTGCCAAAGTCAGCATGCCAACCAAACGCTAATGCGCTTACAGTTAAGGCAGTAGCAACAAGAGTTACCTTGAAGCTATTGTGTGGAGTCAATTTTGCATTCATAATAATTTCACTCACAGGTTGGTTGTGGGTCACGCTCCAGGTAGTTGTCGTAGGCTACGCTGGGGCTTTTCTTTGTTTGTGAGATAAAATATACCTGTGGGGTAAAACAAAGTAAATACCTATTAGGTAAAATTTATAAAATTATTTTTTACTCTTGAGGTAAAATAAGTTTTAATAGACAAAAGAAAACCCACCGCTGGGGTGGGTTAGTAGTGCTTTACTTTGTTATTACAGGCCTTGCCATGGTTGGCCTTGAACCTAATGTAGTAGGGCGATATTTCAGTAGGAAGAAACGTCTAACATTGGATATTGCTTGTCTGCTTGTAGTGATCTAGAACTAGATCCATGTCAGCCAAGAGCACTGTCTCACTGTATTCACCTGGTGATAGCTTCAACAAGTTAGGCATATAGTTTTTTTGATACTCGCGCGGGTAGTCTCTGCATAAAATTTTAATCCGTACATCTTGTGTGGTGAACTCTGAATCTAACTTTTCCAGATATTTGCTAAGAATATTATCTGAGTTCTCAAAAGCTGTAGCGGTGGCAATTGGATCTACACCTTCATCTGGTTGCTTCTGGCAGCCGGTAAAAGCCAAAGATAAGAGTAGGGTGGTAAGTGTGATGTATTTCATAGTTATAGTTTTATTGTTATTGGACTTTGAATTATATGTCAAAAAAAGTTAAAGGAAATCTGCCATTATGATTATTAATAGATTTATGAACGATATCATTCATTCGTAATGTACATTAGTATATATATGATTTAACATTAAGATTTTGAAAAAACGTTTTTTAGAGGTTCGGATGGAAGTTAAGTCATTGACAGCAATAGATTTGTTCTGTGGGGCTGGTGGCTTGACGGAAGGATTAAAGCAGGCTGGCTTTAATGTAATTGCAGGCGTTGAGATTAATTCAATTGCTGCTGAAACATATAAACTAAATCATCCAGAAGTTAAATGCTTTGAAAATGACATTTGTTTGCTTTCAGCTACTGAACTAATGGATAGTTTAAATCTTAAAAAGGGGGAGTTAGATCTACTTGCAGGTTGTCCTCCATGTCAAGGGTTTTCTACTTTAAGAACTAGAAAAAAGGTACTTGCACATTCTGATGATAGAAATGAATTAATCTTTGAATATTTAAGATTGGTGGAAGAGTTACTACCAAAAAGTATTATGTTAGAGAATCCACCTGCATTAGCTAAAGACCATAGGATGTTTGATTTTTTAGAACATATAAAAAAATTAGGATATCTTGTTACAGATAATAGTGTACAAGTTGAGGATGCTTCTGATTATGGTGTTCCTCAACGTAGAAAGCGAATGATTCTAAAAGTTTCTCGGATAGGTGATATACCCAAAGTATCTAAAGTTGAGAAAAAAGTTACTCTTCGTGAATACTTTATGCTACATAAATTAAAACCTGTAGGAGAATCAGGAGATCCTTTACACGACTATAATCAGAAAAGATCTGAAAAAGTTTTAGAGATAATTAAAGCAATTCCTAAAGATGGGGGTAGTAGAAAGGAGTTACCTGACCACTTAGTATTAGAATGTCATAAAAATCGTCAAGGACAATTTGGTGATGTGTATGGGCGTATGAAGTGGGACGATGTAGCCCCAACTATTACAGGTGGGTGTACTTCCCCTTCAAAAGGAAGGTTTTTACATCCTGAAGAAGATAGATGTATTACTCTTAGGGAAGCTGCATTACTACAAACGTTTCCTTTAGAATATAAATTTCCATTAGTTAGCCAAACTTCTATTGCTCTAATGATAGGGAATGCACTCCCTCCAGAGTTAATACGAAGACATGCTTTAGCATTAAAATCTATTTTAAGTTAGAATTTTAGTAAGTACAGTTCTCTTAATTTCAAGTAAATCTGGATCAGCTTTTGGAATAGTTTTTAATTGCATTCTTTGTATTGTGAGTATTTCATTGCTTTGACATGATCCAATTTTCAATTTCGTTAAGGTAGAAAACTTTTTCTTGTATGATAAAGAAGAATCAATTTTAGCTTTCTCAGGGTCTGTTGCTTTTTCCCAGATGATGCTTTCAGGGTTGCCATCTGTGGGTAAAAAGAGGACGAACTTCTGTAACCATTTTAATATTTTAATATAAATAGGAAGTTTTTGTTCAAAAGTTTGATTACTATCAAAGGGGATTGTTAATTCACCTTTACAAAAACCTTTTAAAATTGAAGGTAATTGTAAAAGTTCTTTTTTTGATAAAGAATCTATATCTGGTAAGGATTCTGTCTTTTGGTCACCATCTAAATAAATATATACATTTGTCCTTCCTTCAAGTGCACAAGGTATACCAAAATGATTTAAAAGCTCAAAAGCTCCCCCATTAAAAAATTTAATATCTAGCTGAGATTTTTGTGCCTCATTAAGATCTTCAATAGAATGTTCAATTAGATGAGAAGCAAGAATATCTTCGACCATTATTGTTTTCTTATGAGGTAAAGGTTCTCCAATATAATGAAAAGCTTCTTCAGCTGTACATTCTTGCTTATTAATTTCAACCATATTAGTTAAAGGATTTAAATAAAGGACTTTAATTGCTTGAGATGGTAAATGTCGAACCATAGTAGGTGAGTGGGTTGCTATAACAATTTGTATTTTTTTCAATTTTGTTTGTTCTAAGAGGAAATTGATCAAGCGTTCCTGTGCACCAGGATGTAATGAAACTTCTGGTTCATCTAATAAAACTAAACTATTTTGATCACACTTTAAAATTTCATATACTATTTTAATAACAGCAAATTCTCCACTACCTGCGAATGCTTCACTATAATCAAGATTATTTTTTTTGATCTTACATGTATAACCTTCACAGTTAAAAAAAGTATGAAGAACCATAATTATTTTTTGATATTTACATCCTAAGATATTAGAAATAGCTTCTAGTGCGCTATCATCTAATTCAGTATTTTCAATTACACGCTCCTTCATATCAAAAATATAAGAATTTAAGGAATTTTCTATTACATTACTAAGGGGGCGTGATCTTCTTCTTATCGCTTCTTTCCTAGAGTTTTGATCCTTTTTATAAGGATGAGCATCACCATAATAGAAGAATTTATCAAAAGCACTAATAGAATCACGGAATGTTAAATATACAGGCTTTTTATTAGCAATCTTAGGCCAGCGTGTATTAATGCCCCAGAATCTCTTTTCTGTTGGATCTGTTGGTAATCTTCTCATTCCTAGGGAGGTTACTGGTCTTGCTGTTTCCCAGTAATCAGGATCATTTTCACGATAATATTTTGCAATTAATACTTGGGCCTCAATAACTTTTTTATTCTTTTTAAAATCATAGCCATAAATAAAAGAAGGGACAGGTTTCTCAGGAATAGCATCAATATGTGTAGAAAACCATCTTTTGCTTAAAATATGATCGGGACAGCACGACTCTAATGCTTTAAGAATAGAACTCTTGTTTGTGCCATTTCCTCCAACTAAAACCGTTAATGGAAAATCGAAATTTATCAAAGTTGAGGGAGTGAGATTTTTAAAATTAGGAAAAACTATATACTTAATGTAATTATTAAATTTGTTATTAGAATACATTTGCTCAATAGCCAATATATTAGATGTGATAGAATTACTCATTAAATCGATTGAATTTC
>NZ_DFDO01000082.1:0-8206 GCF_002367915.1 Acinetobacter sp. UBA3025 | reverse complement strand
GCTTCACGGTCAGCTGAAGATTCAGCTTCCATAACAGCACGACGTGAAACAACAACGTTGTTACGTTTAGCGTCAAGTTTGATTACTTTAAATTCTAACTCTTTGCCTTCTAAGTGAGTAGTATCACGAATAGGACGAGTATCAACTAAAGAACCTGGAAGGAACGCACGAACTGGACCGATGTCAACAGTGAAACCGCCTTTAACTTTACCAGAGAT
Organism: Acinetobacter sp. UBA3025; assembly: GCF_002367915.1. Classification (NCBI taxonomy): domain Bacteria; kingdom Pseudomonadati; phylum Pseudomonadota; class Gammaproteobacteria; order Moraxellales; family Moraxellaceae; genus Acinetobacter; species Acinetobacter sp. UBA3025. The sequence goes on along the minus strand of NZ_DFDO01000082.1, from coordinate 7,988 downwards.
AACACCAGTAACGATTTCGCCGTCTTCAAAGATTTTTTCAAGTTTAGTCCAAGTCTCAGCGCGTTTAGCTTTTTCGCGAGAAAGAACTGTTTGACCCATACCATTGTCAAGTGCTTCAACAACTACGTCTACAGTGTCGCCAACTTGAACTTCAAGTTCGCGCTGTTCATTTAAGAACTCAGCACGGTCAACAACGCCTTCAGATTTAAGGCCAGTGTCAACAGTTACCCAATCAGAGTCGATGCTTACTACAACGCCTTGGATGACTGCACCCTTTTCAACGTTGAGGTTTAATTCGCTTTCTTCAAAGAGGGCTGCAAAAGATTCGGTCATGATATATCCGATAAAGTCAGCGGTCTTGGATCAGACAAGGCCGGTTTAATTAAGCATCTACATAGTCCATATAAAACTGATCAAGCTATGCGTCTGCTGAAATAATAGGGTTATTGAGCTAATTGCTGATCCACATACGTGGTCATCAGCTTGAATACTTCATCGATATTCAGATCTGAACTGTCGATGATGTACGCATCAGTAGCAGGTTTGAGCGGAGCGACAGTGCGTTCCATATCTCGTTTATCCCGCGCTTCGATATTAGCTAAAATGTCGTTTATTTTAACATCCAGCCCCATACCCTGCAACTGCTTTACACGTCTTTGCGCACGGGATTCAGCCGAAGCTGTCAAATAAATCTTGGCTTGTGCATCTGGGAAGATACTGGTCGCCATATCGCGGCCATCTGCCACTAGACCAGGAGCTTGAGCAAAAGCATGTTGACGGGCCACCAGAGCAGTTCTAAGTTCAGGAATTGCAGCAACTTTTGAAGCATACTCACCCACCCGTTCGGTACGGATAGTTTGGGAGACATCTTCACCATTCAGCCATACCTGAACACCTGATTCAGTGCTGACAAATTGGATATCCAAATTTGTTGCAATTTGTACGCATTCAGCCAGTTTAGTATCCAGTTCATCGAGTAAATTATGGTGATGCAATGACAGTCCTAATAAACGATACAAAGCCCCTGAATCCAGTAAATGAAAATGGTAATGTGCTGCAAGTTTTGCAGCCAGTGTGCCTTTGCCAGATCCACTTGGACCATCAATGGTAATAATTTGAACTGTCATTACTTTCCCGTTATTTATACAGATTTTGCAAGTTTTGCGAGGGCTAGTTTAATCCCTGTTTTAAGCTGTGCAAGAATTAATTTACTGACAAATGGAAGACGTGCCTGCAATTCTATCGTATAAGTCACCAGACTTTTGTTATCGTCCAATGCTTCAAACTCAATAATACCCAAATGATGTTTAATCAAAGGATTCTTTACGATCTTGTATTCAATACGGGAGTTCGGCTCTAGCAAGGTAATTTGCTCTTTTAGCGGCTTGACTGGACCAAAACCCATGCTACGCACAGAACCCACACCATCTGGGCGTTCAGGGTCTGCCGAATCCTTAATCCGTTCCACCTGCATTGGCGCAAAAGCCACGTTATAAGCATCGTGTTTAGACAGTAATTCAAAAACCTTATCAATCGCTGCTGGGAATTCTTTTTTTACCTGAATCGCATTTTTCATTTTTCTTTTTCCTGAAAATAAATGATTTTAAAGTGAGCAAAGTTTAACGAATTAGATTCGATTTATTTATGAGCATTCAGTAATTTTTCTTGCAATTTCAGCTGGCGTTTTTGTTCACGACGCAACTTGAAAAATGCACTCAACTGCTCAGCACACTGCTGCTGCATACAGCCCGAGTCAAATAGAAATACATGATTATAGTAGCCAGTCTCAAAAAGCTTGCGTGCACTCACCAAAGAACCTGCTTTGGGCTCATTTGTACCAAAAACGACCCGTGAAATACGCGAATGCACCAATGCACCTACACACATGGTGCACGGTTCCAGAGTTACATAGAGGACAGCATCTTCAGGCAGGCGGTAGTTTTTCAGGTTCTGACAGGCTTCACGTAATGCTACGATTTCAGCATGGGCAGTCGGATCATTTAAAGAAATAGGCGCATTGTAGCCACGGCCAATAACCTGATTTTGGCTGACAATCACGGCACCCACAGGAATTTCACCCTGCTCAGCAGCAAGTGCAGCCTGCTCATAAGCAAGCTGCATCCAGTACTCATCGGTAAATTGTGTTTCGGACATTCAGACTTAAATCACACCATAGTGTTTGAGTAGCTCATTCCAGCTTTCAATGGTGGTTACCGGTGGATTCTGAGACAGAATGCCTTTCAGGCTTAAATCACTGCCTTTTTGCCATTCTGGAGATAGATCTTTATCGACCAGACGTGCACGTACGCCTTCCACAAAATCAGGATGACGGATTTTCCAGTCTGAAATCTGGGTTTCCAGTTCAAAAATTTCATTCCAGGAATGAACCTGTTTACCCCATTGCCATAATAACCAGCTTAAAGCTGCGGTTGCAGGAGAACCTTTTTGCAGGTTTTCACTGGCCTGACGCAACCAGTCACTGCGCGCATCACTTAAACCAATAATCGATTCATAATCGTGCTCGAAGTTTACGCCACGACATACACTATGGATTACATCTAGTGAGTTTTGCAGAGGACCCGGGCCTACCGGACGATGCATACTATTCAAGGTGTCATCAATCGCACGGAAATCGCCAGCTGGATAATGTTCCCAGTCTATATTTATGACTTTATCCAAAACTGAAGCACGCTGTGCATCACAGATATGGGTTGCCCAGCCAATGCCGTAAGCACCGGCAGCAGTCATGATGGAACCCGTTAAACCAGTAAACAGTCCAATCGCTCCACGGTCTGCCAGAAATCGGGTTGCACCCACATCTGGATATAAACCGATATTAATCTCAGGCATCGCCAGACGCGAATACGGCGTCACCAAACGGAATGGAGCCGCCATAAACAGGCCTAAACCACCACCCATAACATAACCTTCACCCCACACCAATACCGGCTTGGCATAGTTATGCAGTAATAAATCTAGCGCATATTCCTGTTCAAAAAACTTATTGGCGGTTGCCACTTCATCATTAATTACTAACTGACGCAGCTTACGTACATCGCCACCGGCACAAAATGCTTTAGGCGTAGTTGAATCCAGCCAGATCGCTTTTACGCTGTCATCTGTATGAAAGTCCTGAAAGACTTCTAGCAATGCTGAAACCAGAGATTCATCTAAAGCGTGTAATGATTTTGGACGATTCAGGCGAACAATGCGCCAGCCATTATTGGCTTGTTCAACAATCAGGTCCGGATGGTAAGGTTTAGTTACAGGAGAATAAGTCATGCGTCCAGCTGCCAATCTATAGGCTCAATGCCATGTTGTTTGAGATAATTATTCGTTTTCGAAAAAACTTTACAACCAAAAAAACCACCGCGGTTTGCTGACAAAGGCGAAGGATGTGCCGCCTTTAAGATCAGGTGTTTATTTTGATCAATGCGCTGTCCTTTACGCTGTGCGTATGCGCCCCAAAGAATAAAAACGATATGTTCACGTTGTTCATTCAATACATCAATGATGTGATCTGTGAATTCTTCCCAACCACGTTTCTGATGTGAAGTTGGCTGTGCTGCCTCTACAGTCAGTACAGCGTTGAGCAGAAGTACACCCTGTTCCGCCCAATAAGTCAAATCACCATGTTTAGGGATTTTTACGCCTAAATCATTATGTAACTCATGAAAAATATTACGTAAAGATGGAGGTAATGCAACCCCTTTTTGCACCGAGAAGCTTAAACCATGCGCCTGATTCGGGCCATGATAAGGATCCTGACCAATAATGACCACTTTAACCCGATCTAATGGCGTCGTATTTAAAGCATTAAAAATCAGGTGATTCGGAGGATAAATCACCTTGTCTGCTTTTTTTTCTTCAATTAAAAACGTTTTTAACGCATCCATTTTTGGACTCAATAAAAACTCACTGAGTCCATATTTCCAGCTGTCATCTAACTGAACTTTATTCAGTTTGGCAATTTGCTGTTCATTTAAAGACATGCTTCAATCCTAAATCTATGTCAGTCTGCGTTTATATTCGAATTTTTAAGGCTGGACTTGCAGATCCACAGCCGGATTATGAAATGGAAGACCCTGTTTCAGTTTCGCAAACATCTCTGGATCTGTCCATTCTGCACGCACCTGCTCCGAGAATTCAATCTGTTCCAGGCTAAGTGGACCCATCTGTGTATTTTGAATATCTTCCAGGAAGCTTTGCGCATAGCCGGTATCAGTTTCATGGACAATTACAGAGTAAACTTCAACATCGCCTTCACCATTCTGAGTAATGGTGGATGCCAACACCTGTTGAGCCAGAAAGAAGAAAATACGTGAAAATTGTTCTGCAGATGGCGAAACCGGCAAAGATACCCAGCGTGCACTAAAATTCTTGCATGCCTGAATATATTCAGGATCATCTTTTTGCCAAAAGCAGATCGCATGGTCAAAAGAATCAAAAAAATCCTTAATCACCCCTTTGAGCAGACCAAAATCATATACCATCTGGCCATGATCCAACTTCGACGCTTTCAGCAATAACTCAACTTTATAACTGTGACCATGAATCGAACGTTTACAGCGATCCGAGGTGCAGTTACGCACAATATGAGCATTTTCAAACTTAAATAACTTACGAATTAACATATGCCGTAATGTCGTCAAAAAAATAGGTGAATTAATTTCAATTATAAAGCAAAAGTAAACTTATGAGGATTAATTTTGCAGTTCATCATGATAGGGAAAAGGGATTAAAGCGAAAACAGATTAAATTCAAGAAATGAGAGCATCCTTAAATGGCGGTATTTTAAAAAGGCGCCATGCTTCGATAGGCAATATAAACCTTCTTGTCCTGCCGCACCAGATCACTACTAAACTGACGTTTACGTTCACTCAGCATCACTTCGATACGTGCTTTAAAGTGATTGGATTGTACTCCAAGCAGGTTATTAAACAGGTTGTGTTTGGCTGCATCCACCTGGGCAAAGGGTTCTAGTGTCCAGAGATCAGCCACATTGGTAAAATATTCCAGATTCGCCTGACGGCGATCCAGCAATTGCTGCACAGCATTCACATCTAGCTTTTCATCCATGCTCGCCAAAAGAAATGCAGATGCAGTATTAATATTGACTGTACTGTCTTCTACAGGTGCAGCACTGAGATAAGGTGCAATTAGTTTGTACTTATTTTCTTCAAAGCCTCGTACCAGTTTCAGCTCTTCAACGCTATGAAATTTGGCATTCGGAGGCAGAGAACCATTCGGCAAGCCCTGATAATAATTGGATTCTGCACCCATTGGTCCACTCGGCATTTCATCTTCATCCTGCCAGTCGATCACGGCTTCACTCAACTGCTCTGGCAATCCAGCACGTTTTAATATCAACTCAAACCAGGCTTTAGCATTTTCATTCACTGTGCCTTCTGCTGTAATCAGGCTATTTAAATTAAACTTACCCGACTCATCTTGCAATATTCCCGAGACATAGCCATCTTCAACCGGAAAAGCCGGCATTGGTTGCGCCCAGGTTTCATTTAAATGATCAAATTCTGCTGCATTCTCTGCGTCATCGACCAGCAATTCAGAAAAAAACGCTTCAGCACTTTTGGCATACATCAAAGACTGGTTTTGTCGCATTAAATAAGCGGTACTTTCAGCAGTTGCAGCCTGACGTTTAGCAATAGTCGCAGCCAAAATAGTTGCAAGAGCCACCATCACCAGAATGGTAATCAGAGCAATCCCCTTCTGCTGTTTGATCATCATTGCTTTGTTCATCTGCATTTTATTATTCTTTGTCAGGTTAACTTTTGGGTTTCAAGCAGGAAATCTGTATTCAATAAACTGAAAATCCACTCATAACTGACCCCATTAACCATTAAGTTGATTTTAATGCCTTTGGGCAAGCGCTGTTTTTGCTCAACCTGATTTAAATAAAATGATGAGTCTGGCCATTGGGTCATTTCATTCGGATTAAGCACTACGATCTGAAACTGCTCAACATCGGACAACAACACACTGGATTCAGGTTGATCACGACCGGTCTGGTTTAAATTCCGGTATTTCAAGCGATATAGTTTTTGTTCATCTGCCCGGTACTGATATTCAACCCGTTCATCTGGAGAAATTCCCTCTTCCAGAGGATCGGTAACTCCAGTCTTACTAAAGTTAAAACGACCGTTTTGCAAAACCAGTGCCGGCTGAATATCACCATTAATATTGGCCGTTAAAGGCACCGCCTGTACCGTATCACGCAAGATCTGCTGATAAGTATCTTGCAACTGACTTAAGCGCTGTTCATGCACCGCATTACGGTCTTTGGTTTGTATAATATAATCAAATACTTTCCAGCCTAGAGCAGACAGTACGGCGAAAATAGCAATAGCAACCAGTAGTTCGACCAGCGTAAATCCCTTTGACTTCATGGCGCTTCATTCATCCGGTGATTAAAGAACATCAAGCTGCTAATTCCATTTTCTGCCTGACCAGTTTCAGTGTTGACCAGACTCACCTGTAATTCAATACGTTGTACATTAGGACTTACAGTAGGCTCACTGCGCTTATCAATTTGCCAGGTTTCGCCCTGCTGGGTGAGTTGTTTAGATTCAGTACCAGTGAGCCACTGCTGATTGATTTCCATCAGTGCCGCTTCATTCAAGGCAACAAACTGAGCTTGGGTTCTCAAAATGGCATTCGAAGTCGATTGGGTATATTGCATGGCAACTTTAGTCAGGGTCATAGCTGCTGTGGCAAAAATCGCCAGCGCAACCATCACTTCCAGCAAGGTAAATCCTGAGGCACGATTAACTCGAGTAATACTCGACCTGAGCGGCATTGTCGCGCAAGAAAGTCCAAAAGCTGTGCTTGAGGAGCCGCGATGAGTGAAATGCTGTTTCACCGCTGCGCAAGACGAAGAGCTATGCCCGGAGTGCGCACGATCAGCATTTGACTTAAATGACTTGATTACATCAGCTCCGGCACTCTGCTTGAAAACCCTAGCTTTCATGGACTTTACCCAAGTGATCAATTTCAATCGGATTGCCTACTTCACGATCTTCCAGATAAAACTGGATTCTGACCGGTTTAACTTCACCATTGCCTAACCAGATCAGCTTGGGTGCATTGGCTTCAGTAAGATCCCGATTTTGGGCATTATTATAACGCTGCTCTAAAGGCTGAATCCGGAAAGAGACCTGTTCCGGTAAACTGCGCAGATTAAACTCCGCATAACTTTGCCATTTCTGCTGATTTAAAGTCGGTTCTGCCTGATTAGGTGAACGATATTCCACGACCCCGTAGCGAAATGGTGAAATATCAGTGGCAGCCTGAACATCAAGCGCAAGAATACGGGATTGATCATTAGCTTCCCGCAAGATCCGCTGCAAATCCAGTAACAGGACTTCCCGCGTCTGCATTGCCTTGCGCTGATCTACCCCACCAATATTCAATACAACTAGTGATGCCATAATACTCATAATCACAATCACCACCATCACTTCGATTAGAGTGAATCCACGAATGGAGGCGTGATGTGATCTGATCATAGGCAACTCTTAGGCGAACTACTCGGCAGGATGGACCTGTTTCGGTAAAGCTAAAGCTTGATCAATAAGGGCAACGCGCAAGGTATCGCGTGAACCAAGATAGCGCTGGTAGAAACTGGAGTTAAGGTTAGCAGCTGCACCATGGGTCAATGACCAGATTGAGGCCAGATAATCACGCACCGACATGCTGCTATTGATTGAAGCCAGATAGCTTTCAGTCATACGGATAATCAGACGTAAGCGCTGTTTGCGCACCTGATAAAGTTCGCTAAACAGATGCTGAATTCCAACACCTGTTGTAGAAAGACGTTCTTCAATCTGATGAAAAAGGACAGTACGTTCAGGGTGATGCAGATGATGCAACATAAAGAATGCCAGATGTTCAGGAAAAGCCTTATCACTATCCTGGATCATTTCCAGCAACATGCGCTCATTACGGATAATCAGCAATATGTACAATTC
>NZ_DFDO01000084.1:0-6417 GCF_002367915.1 Acinetobacter sp. UBA3025 | reverse complement strand
AAAAAATGACTACCCATCTACAAACCCCTCGCCTGATCCTGCGCCAATGGAACGACTCCGATACTGCCCCATTTATCCAAATGTGTGCAGATGAGGATGTCATGCGTTATTTTCCCGCTCCACTGACATCTAAACAAAGCCTACAATTTATTGAAAAAGTAACACGGCAAATTAATCAGTATGGTTGGGGCTTATGGGCAGTTGAACTAAAACAGACTAAAGAATTTATTGGTTTTATCGGCCTGCAACCCCAACCTGAATTGTTTGAGTTTTCACCCTGTATTGAAATTGGCTGGCGGCTAGCAAAAAAATATTGGCATCAAGGTTATGCGACTGAAGGTGCACGTGCAGTATTGGATTACGCGTTTACCACTTTAGGTTTGGATAAAGTTGTGTCTTTTACTGCCACAGTCAATACACCATCCGAAGCAGTGATGAAAAAGATAGGCATGGTAAAGACTCAAGAATTTCAGCATCCAAAGCTGCCGGAAGATCACCCTTTATGTTGGCATGTATTGTATGAAATCAATCAAATTAATTACTCAGGCAAATAAGACACGGCTTAAATCCTCCTTAAGCGTTTATTAAAAAAGATTTTTCAGTAGTTCAATGAGCTAGTAGATTTACCCATGTTTATTCATTTTTATGATTTCTATTGGATAAATACTTATAAAGATCAATATTTAAGTGATCAGAAATTTTGGCTTATCTTCAATAAAAATAATATATTGTATTCATTAATATTTTGATCATTTTCATTCAATTTATATTCTATTAAAAAGATAAGTAAATAGTTTTTATCCACTATATTGAATAAATAATAATTGCTATGATTGCGCCCATTCAGAGCACCAAATTTGACTATATCTTTTATAAAACCTCTATTTACTCTCTCCAAATAGGGAATCTCTATAGTGGTTTGGTGAACTCTGACCCGATCGAATTAACGTGAACTGTTGCAGTACATTTGCATTTTCCCTGCCGGAGCCACATGCGACTCGATCTAAGGTCAGCTGAAAGTGTAATAAAACTCCACTTTAACATGACCTTAAAATGCATATACTTTAGGCAACACGAAAATTAGGACATCTTTATGAAAAAGCTACTTGGCGTTTTACTCAGTGCATCTGTACTGACTTTAACTGCATGCGGAAAACAAGAAGCGCCTGCAACGGATGCAGCACAAAACAAAGACTCAGGTGAACTGCAAACTGTTACTATGGCATCTACTGGTTCAGATGCTGACGTATGGCGCTACATTTCAACTTTGCCTGAAACTAAACAAGCCGGCATCAAACTTGATGTGAAAAACTTCACTGACTATGTGGCGATGAATACTGCTGTTGCCAACAAAGAAATTGATGTCAACGCATTCCAGTCTTATGCCTATATGGTTGCTTATAACGACGCCAATACTCAAAAGATCGCTCCGCTTTCTACGACTTATCTTGAGCCAATGGGGATCTACTCAAGCAAAGTAAAAAAAGTAGAAGAATTTAAAACAGGTGCGACGATTGCAATTCCAAACGACGGCGCGAATGAATCACGCGCATTGTTATTATTACAATCTGCTGGTCTGGTAAAACTTAAACCAAACTTTGACCTGGTAAAAGGCACGCCTGCTGACATTACTGAAAATGCGAAACAGATTGTGATTAAGCCAATTCAAATGGCGACTGCAGTTCGTGTGAAAGATGAAGTTGATGCGATTGTTCTAGGTAATACTTTGGCAATGGAAGGTGGTCTGAACGTATTGAAAGATGCGATCTATTACGAAGCGATTGATCAAAGTACTAAAATGAATGTTAACGTTTTAGCTGTCGCTGCTGACCGTCAAAATGATCCTGTACTTCAAAAAGTTGGCCAGTTGTATCATACTCCTGCTGTGAAAGCCTATGTTGATGAACACTTCGGTGGTACTAAAGTTGCTGTCAATAAACCAGTGACTTATTTAACCGAAGAAAAGTAATACAATAATCAATATTCAGAACAGGCAAGATTTCTTGCCTGTTTTTTTATTCGTGATGCAGTATTTGACACTATGATTGAATTTAAAGACATCTCCAAACAGTATGAGCTCAAGGGTCAAACCTTACGTGCCTTGAATCGGATCAATTTACAGATTCCAACCGGCAGTATCTTTGGTATTATTGGCTATAGTGGTGCTGGTAAAAGTACCCTGATCCGCCTGATTAATCTGCTTGAACGCCCAACGTCTGGTCAGGTGATTATCAATGGCACGAACTTTACTGCTTTGGATGCCAAATCATTGCGTCAGGAACGTACCCAGATCGGCATGATTTTTCAGCATTTTAACTTGATGCAGACTAAAACAGTGGCTGCCAATATTGAAATGCCAATGAAGTTGCTTGGCTGGAGTAAGGCTGAACGGGAAAAACGTCTCGAAGAACTGCTGGATTTTATTGACCTAAAACATAAGCGTCATGCTTTTCCGGACGAGTTATCAGGCGGTCAAAAGCAGCGTGTCGGTATTGCGCGTGCCCTCGCGAATCATCCCAAAATTCTGCTGTGTGATGAAGCAACTTCTGCTTTAGATCCGCAAACCACCAAATCTGTACTGCAATTGCTGAAACGTATTAATCAGGAACAAGGCATTACCATTGTCATGGTGACTCATGAAATGGATGTAATTGAAACCGTATGTGATTATGTGGCTGTCATGGAAAAAGGCGATGTGATTGAGACTGGTTCTACCCTACAGATCTTTAGTCAGCCGCAACATCCAACGACCAAAAACTTTATTCAGACTGTACTCCAGCAGAACTTGCCAGTAAATATTCTGGCGAATCTGGAAAATCAGAATCATCACAGTATTTATTGTTTAAAATTCCTGGGCAGCTCAGCGCAGGAAACCGTGATTCAAGGTGTGATCAAACAGTTTGATGTCAGTTTAAATATCCTGTTTGCCAATATGACAGAAATTAATGGTTCAGTGATTGGCCAGATGTTTATCCAACTTTTAGGCGATCCAGCGCAAATCATAGCGGCAATGCAATATCTGAGAGATAACGGCGTACAAGTAGATCAGGCAGGAGTACAAGAATGAGAGACTTAATTGTACAGTGGTTGACCACTATTACTGCGCCATTCTGGAAAAGTTCACTATCGATGGATCAGTTTGTTACTGCACTGCAAGAAACCTTTCACATGGTGTTCTTCGCAATGCTGTTTGGCTGTATCTGGGGCTTTATTCAGGCGATCATTTTACTTGTCACTCGCCCAAACGGGATTCTGCCAAACCGTGTGATTTATCATGCTCTAAACCCGATTGTGAATGCACTGCGTTCCCTACCCTTTATTATTCTGCTGATTGCAGTTATTCCCTTAACAAAATTCTTGGTCGGTACTTCTATCGGTACTTGGGCAGCGATTGTACCTCTAACTATTTATGTCGGTCCTTATATCGGCCGTCTGGTAGAAACTTCTCTACTGGAAGTGAATGAAGGCATTATCGAATCTGCACAAGCGATGGGAGCAACGCCAATGCAGATTATCTTTAAGTTTATTCTGCCAGAAGCACGTAGCTCACTGATTCTGAACCTGACCACAGCAACCATTAGCCTGATTGGTGCAACCGCAATGGCAGGTGCTGTCGGCGCTGGCGGTATTGGTGACTTAGCGATCTCTTATGGTTATCAGCGTTTTGATACATCCGTGGTGATCATGACCGTGATTGTCTTATTGATTCTGGTGCAGATTGTACAAAGTGTTGGCGACTGGTTATCGCGACTTCGTTAAGCTAAATTCCTAAGTAAATAAAGCCCTCTTTTTGAGGGTTTTATTTTCTACCCATAAAAATATCTGCATCTTAAACATCGAAGCGAACATTTGATACATGGCTTAGCAGCATGGATGCTGCCGTTGATCTGTCTTACACAAGCTTTAAAGCAATGCTTAAAGCTTGCTCAGGAAGTGCCATCAGATCAACGAGGGGTTTTGTTACTTTTGGCCCGTCAAAAGTAAGGCATAACTACTCAAAATTTAAAGTAAAGTAAAAATAATGAAATTCTAATTTTCAAATAACTTTATGAATAAACTTACTGACACTTGAAATTCTTCTTTTACTTTTGAAAGATGAATAGCACTGCTATGCAAGGTAACAAAAATCTTCTGTTAGCTTGATGATACGTCCCAGTATCACAAGCCAACGGCGACATCCATGTCGCCTCATACAAATTCAATTTGGGTGCGTAGTTCTATTTCGATAAAATGATAAGCATAGCTTTAAGTCAATTCTAATTCACAATCTAAAAGTTCAGCATTTCCCCTCAATTTCAAACTGAAACAATAAATCCCGTGCTAAACTATCGAGTGGTTTTTGCAGGGACTCATTTATGCACTTTGTTCATCTTGGTATTCATACAGAATTTTCGATTACTGAATCCATCGTACGTATACCTGACTTGGTCAAAGCTGCTGCGAATGAAGAGATGCCAGCACTCGCGCTGACTGACTTATCCAATCTACATGCTGCTGTTAAATTCTATAAAAAATGTTTGGATAAAGGCATCAAACCGATTCTTGGCTCTGAAATTCGTCTGAATGATGCTGAGCATCGGGTTACCCTGCTTTCCATGACCAACAAAGGCTGGCGCAACCTGACCGAACTGGTGTCAGAAGGTTATATCAGCGGCCAGCAACTGGATATTCCTTGCGTACAAAAAGATTGGATCTTGAATCAGCACGATGACATGATCGTATTGCTCGGTATGCAGTCCGATGTCGGCAAAATGCTGATTACTTCAAATCCCGATAAAGCTGAACCGCTACTGCAAGAATGGGTAGAGAAATTTGGAAATCGTGTTTATCTCGCCCTCACCCGCACTGGCCGTGCTAATGAAGATACTTTCATTGAAGAAGCGGTAAAGCTCGCAAAGAAATATAATATTGGTGTAGTTGCACATAATGATGTGCATTTTATTGCACGCGAAGACTTTGAAGCACATGAAGCGCGTGTCTGTATCGCAGATGGTTATGTGCTTGGTGATAATCGCCGTCCTAAAACTTATAGCCCTGAGCAATATTTTAAAAGCTCAACAGAAATGGCGGAACTGTTTAGCGATATTCCAACCGCGATTGAAAACACCTTCCATATCGCAAAACGTTGTAATGTCACCCTACGTTTAGGTTTCAACGATCTACCAGATTATCCAATTCCTGAAGGCCATACTATTGACACCTACTTCGCACATTTATGTGAAGAAGGTTTAGAAGAACGCCTGAACTTCCTGTATCCACCAGAAAAACGTGAAGAAGACTGGCCTATAATCCGTCAGCCTTATGATGAACGTCTGGCCTTTGAGATCAAGATTATTCTGGATATGGGCTTCCCAGGGTACTTCTTGATCGTCATGGACTTCATTCAATGGTCCAAAGGAAATGGCGTACCGGTAGGTCCGGGCCGTGGTTCAGGTGCGGGTTCCCTCGTAGCCTATAGTTTGAAAATTACCGATCTTGATCCTCTGCGCTATGACCTGCTGTTCGAACGTTTCTTGAACCCGGAACGTGTTTCGATGCCCGACTTTGACGTCGATTTCTGTATCGCTGGTCGTGACCGCGTAATTGACTATGTGGCACGGACTTATGGTCGTGATGCGGTATCGCAAATTGCGACTTTCGGTACCATGGCAGCGAAAGGTGCGATTCGAGATGTAGCCCGTGTACTCGGTAAATCTTATGGTCTGGCCGATCGTATTTCTAAACTGATTCCGACCAAGCCTTTGGGTTTAAGTCTGGAAGAATCGTTAGAAGCCGAACCCCAACTAAAAGATATTGTTACCAATCCATCCAATCCAGATTATGACGATGCTTCAGAAATCTGGGAAATGGCACTCAAGCTGGAAGGCATTACCCGTAATACGGGTAAACATGCGGGTGGTGTGGTTATTGCACCAACCAAGCTGACCGACTATTCAGCCGTGATGTGTGATGCAGATGGTACAGCGCGTGTTGCCCAGTTCGATAAAGACGATGTCGAAGCTGCCGGTCTGGTCAAATTCGACTTCTTAGGCCTACGCAACCTGACCGTTATTGAAGATGCCATCAAGCACATCAATGCCCGTCCAGACGTCACTGAACCAGTGAATATTTCCTATATTCCTCTGGATGACAAGCCGGCCTATAACATCTTTGCGACGGCGAATACCACCGCGGTATTCCAGTTTGAATCCGTTGGCATGAAGAAGATGTTGAAGGAAGCACGTCCAAGTAAGTTCGAAGAAATTATTGCCTTCGTATCACTATATCGTCCGGGTCCAATGGATCTGATTCCTGACTTTATCCACCGTATGCACGGCGGTGAGTTTGAATATCTGCATCCTCTGCTTGAAGGCGTATTAGAGCCAACTTACGGGATTATGGTGTATCAGGAACAGGTCATGCAGGCTGCACAGTTCT
>NZ_DFDO01000021.1:0-7508 GCF_002367915.1 Acinetobacter sp. UBA3025 | reverse complement strand
CGGACGTAGAAAAGTCTTCACTATCAAAACTAAGTTTGAAATACTTATCAAAATGGTCTTTATGGCATACTCTGAGTTGCGTAAACCATTCTTGATAAGATGTATGATCATGGTAATAGTTGCTAATGATCCACTGAGTAGTAGGAAAAAGGTTTTCCAAGATACCTTTGACAGATTCTCTATTTTTCTCAGAAGCACTCTTGATAATATCTTCAATAATTCGTGAATACTTTACCTTGTCCGTCTGATTGTTACCTGAGACAGAACGCAAAGTTGTAAAAGCTTCTTTAGAGTTGGAAAGTTTGCTATAAACATTCGGCTCAAATACTCTTAAGCATTCAATGGCTATCAAATCTATTGGATCTGCTTCAAAAATCTCATTATTTTTAAAAAGATTGAAGTTAAAGCAAAGAGTAGAATTGAATCTATAAACATTTCTTAGATTATTAAAATAGTTTTTTAAACCTTCATGATAAATCTCAGCCCATCTTTCTTGGTCAAATTTTTTGTCAGCATCAGTATGACTATTTATCACATTGTCTAATAGGTTAAATAAAACTTCGTGGACTTGTTTTAATTGAATTTGTGGAATTATAAAAGGGATCTGAATAATTTTTTCTAGATAGTTTTCACCAGATTGTGTATTGTCAGTGAGTTTTTTTTCTACAATATCTTTCTGAAATAAAAGTAAAAATATTACATTAGGAAAATCAGTATTTGCTTTAATTAATTGAAAGATCATTCGCAACTCTATAGTTGTTAAACGATCAATATCATCCATAACAATTAAAAGAGGAGTCGTCCTATTCTTTAAAGCGGTAATTAATTCCTGACGAATTTCTGCTAAGTTCTTTTCATTTAATTTAGATTTTTTTTCGTAGTTTTCTGAAAGTTTCCCTAACAATTCGCTCCCCTTTTCTGTGGCTGGTAAGACTAAAGCTATAAAAGAGGTAATCGTTGCAATGAGTATTGGCAATTGTGTATTGTCAGTAAAGTAACTGCTAATTACACCTGTACTTAAAATTGAAGTTACAAGAAGAGGTAGCGCTAAATTAGCACCCTTGAGAAAAGTGTGTGCCGTAGATAAATGATTGCCATATTTCGCAAATATATTTGCCAAATTTTGATCTTCTTTAGATGAATCCTTTCTTCCAATAGATTTTGATATCTCGTCAAAAAACGCCTGAACAATCTTCTCTTGAGCTGACCATTCCCACGGTGAAAACTCTATAATTGTGGGCGGGTCATCTTGTTGCTTTGAATACGATAACGCCATATTTTTAATTGATGATTTTCCTGAACCCCAATCGCCATGTAACGCAATAACTAAGCTTTCGTCACCCTTCCACTGAGAAATAGCATCGCTTAAGTTTTTTGCAAAATCAGCTCGACCCAATACGTCTTGTTCTATGTTTTTAATTGGTCTATCGGCAGAAAATGCGAATTTATCTATATTTGTCATGTTGAGATATTTATAAAGTTTTCATCAAATAATTCTATCAAATATCATTATGATTTTAATAAAAATCCCCTCACTAGGAGGGGATTTCTTTGAATCAAATTACAGCATTAAAGCGCTGCAATTTGCTCCATATTCGCTTTAATCTTCGCTAACTGATCTGCAAATTCAGCAAGTTTTACTTTCTCGCCTTCAACCACAGCAGCAGGTGCTTTCGCAACGAAACCTTCATTCGAAAGTTTGTTGGCAATTTGGTCATGCTGTTTTTGAACTTTATCTAGGTCTTTTTGCAGACGACCCAATTCCGCTTTAGGATCAATCAAGCCCTTCATTGGAACGAATACCGATACATGACCAACAACTGAAGATGAAGACAACGGTGGTTGTTCGCTGTCGCCTAAGAAGGTAATGCTTTCAACTTTAGCCAATGCTTTGAATAATGCTTCAATACGCGTGATCTGTGCTTTTTCAGCTTCAGTGGTGTTCTGAAGAAGAACAGGTAATAGGCGTGCATTACCTAAGCCCATTTCACCACGGATGTTACGTACCGCACCGATCAGACCTTGCAGCCATTGCATATCTGCTTCAGCTTGTTCGTTGATCTTCGCTTCGTCAGCAACAGGGTACTGAGCCAGCATGATAGTTTCGCCAGAGATCCCCAGTTTAGGAGCAAGCGTTTGCCAGATTTCTTCAGTCAGGTACGGCATGATCGGGTGAGCAAGACGTAAAGACGCTTCCATCACAGCCAGTAACACACGACGCACTTCGGCTTTACGCTCTTCAGATACGTTTTCATCGTTTAGAACCGGTTTAGTCAACTCGACATACCAGTCACAGTATTCATTCCAGATGAACTCGTAGATCGCTTGTGCAGCCAAGTCTAAACGGTAAGTCGCGAAGGCTTGCTGAACTGCTTGTTCCGCTTTTTGAAGACGGCTCACGATCCATTGTTCAGGCAATTCCCAAAGATCAGGACGTGCAGTTTGACCAACGGTTTGACCTTCCACGTTCATCATCACGAAACGAGTACCGTTCCAGATTTTGTTGGCGAAGTTACGGTAACCTTCCACACGTTTCATGTCGAACTTAATGTCACGGCCAGTATTGGCAAGCGCACAGAATGTGAAACGAACTGCATCCGTACCGTAAGCCTGAATACCTTCAGGGAATTCTTTACGGGTCGATTTTTCAATCTTCGCAGCCTGTTTAGGGTTCATCAGACCGAAAGTACGTTTTTGTACCAAGGTTTCCAGATCAACACCATCAATCAGGTCTAATGGGTCAAGCACGTTACCCTTAGACTTAGACATCTTCTGACCTTCACCATCACGTACTAGACCATGTACATACACAGTTTTGAATGGTACTTGTGGTGTGCCATCTTCATTTTTCATGAAGTGCATGGTCATCATGATCATACGGGCAACCCAGAAGAAAATGATGTCGAAACCAGTGACAAGAACATCAGTCGGGTGGAAAGTATTCAAGAAATAGTTTTCTTTATCTTTCGCTTCGTCGCCAGTCCAACCTAATGTTGAGAATGTCCACAAACCAGAAGAGAACCAGGTATCCAGTACATCTTCGTCCTGTTTCAATTCAACTTCAGGTGCAATACCGTGTTTCGCACGAACTTCTTCTTCATTGCGACCGACAAATACATTACCTTCAGCATCGTACCAAGCCGGAATACGGTGACCCCACCACAATTGACGCGAGATACACCAGTCCTGAATGTTATTCATCCATGACATGTACATGTTGCTGTACTGCTCAGGAACGAACTTGATACGGCCATCTTTAACCGCTTCAATTGCAGGTTCAGCCAGTGGCGCAATTTTTACATACCATTGGTCTGTCAGTAATGGCTCAACGATCACACCTGAGCGGTCACCACGAGGTGGTTTTAGTGTGTAAGGTTGGATTTGGTCTAACCAGCCTTCAGCTTCTGCTTGCTCAACCAGTTTTTTACGTGCTTCAAAACGCTCTAAACCAATGTAGTCTGCAGGCGCAGGGATGGTTTTAGAAATCTGTTCGCCCGCTTTCGCGATGTATTCAAACTCAGCCAGAACTTCGGCATTTTTGTTGAAGATGTTGATCAGTGCCAGACCACAGCGTTTACCCACTTCATAGTCATTGAAGTCGTGTGCAGGTGTAATTTTTACACAGCCTGTACCGAATTCTTTTTCAACATATTCGTCAGCAACAATGGCAACGGTACGGCCAGTAATAGGCAATACGATATTTTTACCGACAAGATGTGCATAACGCTCATCTTCAGGGTTGACCGCAACCGCAGTATCACCGAGTAATGTTTCTGGACGAGTGGTTGCAACGACAATATGGTCTTTGCCATCTTGAGTGCGAAGCGATTTATCTTCAAAGAAATATTTGAAGTGCCACAATGAGCTTTGTTCTTCTTTATCAGATTCTACTTCAAGGTCAGACAGGGCAGTTTGCAGTTTAGGATCCCAGTTCACCAGACGTTTGCCGCGGTAAATCAGGCCTTCTTCATGCAGTTTCACGAACACTTCTTTAACGGCATTGGATAAACCTTCATCCATGGTGAAGCGTTCACGTGACCAGTCTACAGAAGAACCCAAACGACGGATTTGACGGGTAATGTTACCGCCAGACTGTTCTTTCCATTCCCAAACTTTTTCGATGAACTTTTCACGGCCCAGATCATGACGGCTTACGCCTTGAGCACCTAACTGACGCTCAACAACCATCTGGGTTGCGATCCCCGCATGGTCAGTACCTGGCTGCCATAAGGTATTTTTGCCTGACATACGGTTATAACGAGTCAAGGCATCCATGATGGCATTGTTAAAACCATGACCCATGTGCAAGCTACCAGTGACGTTTGGCGGCGGAATCATGATACAGAATGATTCACCTTTTTGAGACGGCTTGAAGTAACCGCGCTCTTCCCAGGTTTGGTACCATTTTTTCTCGATCTCGGTCGGATCGTAGGTCGTAGCAATATTTTGCGCTGAATCAGTCATAGTCTAAACAGATCAAAAGTGGATAAAAAATTGCATCTATTGTAGCAAAAAAATCAAGGCATGCGGCAGCTTAACTAAAAGCAAACTTTCGCCAATTGGCAGTTGCCTGAACTCAACGTATGATAGATTGATAAAAACGCGACTCATCGCAGACGATTAAAAAAAGGATAACAAGATGAGCTATAGCATTTCTCTCAAGATTCACCCCGATACCCATCAACGCTTTAAAGACCTGCATTCCCGATTTAATGCCGGTGAGCAGGAAAGCCTGGCCAAACTACTCGGTGAAAATCTGGCCGATATTGCCTGTGAAATTATTGACCAGATTTTTGGTCGTGTCGTGCAACTCTCTAGCTCCCCAGATCAGGAATCCGAAAAAGTCATTCAACAGATTTTAGAAACCACACGCAAATATATGCCGTGGTCGGTTTCTTTTTTTGGTAATGATCGGTTGATTCCCATGGTGAACTATCTGTAGAAGATGACCCATGAAAATGAGGACGGATATTTTGTTCACTATCCGGTAGAGCGCATGCTGATCACGGAACTGCTAGGCTGCGTAGAACAAATGAAAGGTGGCAATAATCAGTATGTATCACCGGCATTGAAAGCTTTTATTCAGGTAGTGGATCAGGGTGTGACGCATCTGGTGCGTGAACCAAAAAAGATGCTGAAATTTAATGTGGTGGTGGATAAAACATTGAATGGTGTGATTCACCTGACCACACAACTGGGTTATAAACGTTTTGATAAACTTGGTAGCCTCTATGATGCGGATACCATGAGTTATTATTTTGAGCAGTTGCTGGCATTTCTGGAAGATGAAATGCCGCCAGGAACACATTCATATAAAGAGGGTGACAGGATTTAATGGCAAAACTAGAAAATTTACAGGGAAAAGTAGTCTGGATTACCGGAGCATCTTCAGGAATTGGTAAGGCACTGGCTGAAGAATGTGCTGCCCAAGGTGCACAGATAGTATTGACTGCACGACGTTTGGAAGAACTGGAAAAAGTCCGTTCAGGACTGGTGAATCCTGATCAACACATCTCAGTCGTGGCCGATATTACTGATGAAAGTCAGGTACGCACGGCTTATGAACAGGTGCTGAGTGAGAAAGGCCGCATTGATTGGCTAATCAATAATGCCGGACTCAGCCAGCGTGCCCTGATTCAGGAAACCACCATGCAGACTGAACGCGCCATTATGGAAGTCGATTATTTCTCTCAGGTGTTTTTGACCAAAACAGTTTTACCGACATTTTTAAAACAAAAATCTGGCCGGATTGCTTTTATTTCCAGTGTGGCCGGCCTGCTTGGAACTCAATATCGGGCGTCTTATTCAGCAGCCAAAGGCGCGATTCATATGTGGGCCAACAGCCTGCGTGCTGAAATGGCAGATCAGGGTATTCAGGTATCCGTGATTTTCCCGGGCTTTATTAAAACCAATGTGTCTTTTAATGCCTTAAATGGGGAAGGTAAACCTCAGGCCAAGCAGGATGAAGCAATTGAAAACGGTCTGGAGCCGGCTGATTTTGCCCGTCAGACTGTAGAAGCGTTGAAACGTGGTGAAGAATATATCGTGGTGGGTGGCTCTAAAGAAAAACTGGGTGTTTTAGTTTCACGTCTATCGCCAAAGGTGTTGTATAAGATGATTCGCAAAACTAAGGTGAAATAATCTGCTTGCAAGATCAAGCTGGTTGTCATCGGTTACAGGTTTATTGCTCCATAGAAATAGACCTGTAATCTGAAAATAATGTGCTCATCTTTTTTATTTCTCTTTTTTAAGATTTCTTATCTTATCCAATTAAGTCATCTATTTTTACTATCCCTTTTGTCCATATCCCATTTTCACAACATAAAACTGCATAAAAGTAGCAAAACCGTCTTCAGTATTCAGTTTTAATAAAAATGATATAAAAGATTGAGATGGGAGCATTTGCCATGAAAACGCCGGTACCGGATTACTTGAATCATGTGCTTTCTGCTTGCCATGATAATAAAAAAGGCGCGCTGGCAGATTACATTCCTGAACTTGCTGCGGTTGATCCTGACAAGCTCGGACTTGCACTATCGACAGTAGATGGAACCCTCTATTCTGCCGGGGATGATGACGTTGAATTTACCATGCAGTCTCTTTCCAAGCCTTTTGCCTATGCGCTGGCAATCAAGGAGCTAGGACTAAAACAGGTACTGGAAAAAGTGGGTGTGGAACCTTCGGGAGAGGCCTTTAACCAGATTTCGTTGGAAAAAGAACGTAATATTCCCAAAAACCCGATGATTAATTCTGGCGCGATTACCACACATTCTCTGATTCCTGCCAAAAAAACGGTATCACGTGCTGAACAGTTACGCCGTTTTTTAAGTGGACTGGCTGGACGTGAATTGTCCTTTGATGAGCAGGTGTATAACTCTGAGATTAAAACAGCTTTTCGTAATATGTCGATTGGCTACATGCTACGTACCGTCGGTGTGCTGGATGAAGATCCTAAAGAAATCGTGCATGGCTATATCAAGCAGTGCGCAATTAAGGTCACAGTCAAAGACCTAGCGGTGATCACCAGTATATTGGCCAATGGTGGTGTGCATCCCAAGACAGGAAAACGGCTGCTGGATCGGGCTTTAGTCCGGCAATTACTCAGTGTGATGCTAACCTGCGGTATGTACGATGCTGCAGGTGACTGGCTGACCACAGTCGGTATTCCGGCCAAGAGTGGTGTGGCAGGTGGCATTATTGGAGTACTGCCAGGGCAAGTGGGGATTGCAGTCTTTTCACCGAAAATCGATGAGCATGGTAATAGTGTACGTGGGGTCAGAATCTTTGAAAATCTGTCGCACGATATGGGACTGCATCTCATGGAAGGTACGCCGTCAGCACAGACCATTTTGCAAAGTCGTTACACAGTGGGGAAAAAGAATAACGTCGTGGTGTATGAACTGCGTGGCGTGTTGCAATTTACCGAGTCTGAAATGCTGCTACGAATCTTGCAGGATGAACCGGAAGGTAAAAGTACCATTATTCTCGATTTAACCAATCTCACTCTC
>NZ_DFDO01000014.1:0-8868 GCF_002367915.1 Acinetobacter sp. UBA3025 | reverse complement strand
CAGATTCAAAATCATCGACCAGTAATTCATCAATACGGTCTAAATGGCTGGTGTTAATTACAGGAATACGAGGCATGTCCAGTCTCCGACTTTCCAAGGAGGGGAAGTCATCGGGATGTTGCTCAGACTGACATCCCGATTCCATTTTGAATTAAGCGCTTGCGCGACGACGTTCTACTTCAGTGCTTGGCGCTGCAGCCTGGTCTTTCACCAGTTCAATATTGAACTGGATATGTTTGAATGGACCATTTAAACCACGGCGTGCGATTTCAGCTTCATCGGTCACATCAACAGCGGTTGCGACCAGACCATCACGTGTAGCGAATGCAAAGTCATCCCACAGGTATTGATCGCCTTCGATGTTGAACTGTGTGGTTAACTTGCGGTAACCCGGTGCAGATACGAAGTAATGCACATGAGATGGACGGTTACCGTGACGGCCTAATTTGTCCAGTACGAACTGGGTAGTACCTTCAGGTGGACAGCCATAACCGACCGGCATGGTGGTCAGCGCAACATATTTACCGTCTTGATCGGTAAAGATAGAGCGGCGCAGGTTAAAGTCAGATTGTGACTTGTCAAAGAAAGAGTAGTTGCCCAGGCTGTTGGCATGCCAGACCTCAACTTTTGCACCTTCAATGATGTTGCCGTCAGTGTCAGTCACTGTGCCTTCAATGATCAGGGTTGGAATTTTGCCTTCTTCAGAACCATCATCCATACGCGCAAAACCAACTGACTCAGGAGCACCTGCAACATACAGCGGGCCTTCGATGGTACGTGGTGTACCGCCAGTAATGCCGGCTTTGGCATCTGCTTCATCCGCGCGTAAGTCTAAGTAATGTTCCAGACCTAGACCTGCAGCCAGTAAGCCTAATTCATTGGCTTGACCTGCATCAGTAAAGTATTCCAGACCTTTCCAGAGTTCAGTCTGAGAAATATCAAGATCTTCAATAGCCTGGAAAAGATCACCTAATAAACGTACAACAACTTGTTGTACACGCTCATCAACTGGTCCTGTCGCTGTATCGACATTCATTTTTTTAACCAGTGCATCAATTTCTTGGCGGTTCATACTATTGCTCCTAAAGTATGTTTTCATATTTTAGTGGCGCATGTTTTAGCATTCGTTTGGCTGGCTAAATCTTGCTGGCCACAAGTCCTTTTGGATTACCCTCAGGTGTATGGGGTAGGAAGGAAATTCTTTCATTTCCATTCCCAAATTTTTAATTACTTGTCATCATCTCGAATCGATGATGGATGGCGGTTCAATGCCATAACTTCGATGTTCATATACGGGTAGAGCGGCAAGCCCTGTAGCAGGTTGTGCAACTCTTCATTGCTTTCAACATCAAAAATACTGATGTTTGAATACTGTCCGGTGATGCGCCAGATATGACGCCATTTACCCTGGCGTTGCAGATCCTGTGAATAGGCTTTTTCGACAGCCTTAATTTCATTGGCCTGTTCAACTGGCATATCTTTTGGAATATTGACGTCCATTCGTACTTGGAAAAGCATGGGATTCTCCTGGAATTATTGATGACGCAAGTTGTCAATCTTGTTTTCATCCAACTCAATACCCAGACCTAGTCCTTTCGGAATTTCAAGTTCAAAGTTTTGATACTGGAGTGGGGTTTTTAAAATTTCATCAGTTAACAGCAATGGACCAAACAGTTCGGTGCCATAAGCGAGACTTTCAAAAGTCGAGAAAGCATGGGCAGAGGCGATCGTGCCCACCGGGCCTTCCAGCATGGTGCCGCCATACAGGTCGATACCAGCCAGCTGTGCCACTTTTGCAACTTCACAACCTTCAATCAGGCCACCAGATTGCGCCACTTTGACTGCAAAAACTGATGAGCCATGCTGACGTGCGATCTGATAGGCAGACTGCGGACCCATCAAGGATTCATCCGCCATGATGGCGATATCAAAACGCTGGGTCAGACGTCGCATTGCATCCAGATTATCAATGGCACATGGCTGTTCAATCAGGTCAATGCCGCCGTCCTGGAGTAACTGAATGCCTTTAATCGCGTCTAGCTCTGTCCAGGCACGGTTCACATCAACACGGATCGAAATGTCTTTGCCTAATGCCTGTTTAATGGCAAGCACGTGTTCAACATCCTGTTCCACTGGACGAGAACCAATTTTCAGTTTGAAAATATTGTGGCGTTTGGCCGCAATCATTTTCTGGGCTTCAGCAATGTCTTTCTCGGTATTGCCAGATGCCAGGACCCACAGCACTGGTACGCTGTCACGTAAACGTCCACCTAGAATTTCACTCAGTGGCTGGTTCAAACGTTGTGCCTGAATATCCAGTAGCGCAGTTTGAATGGCACACTTGGCAAAACGGTTACCATTAATATTCTTTTTGATGGCTTGTAATGTCTGTGCAACATTCAAACCTGATAATGTTTTCAGAAGCGGTGCAAAGTAAGTCTCAATATTCACTTTGACACTTTCTGGGCTTTCTTCACCGTAGCCTAAACCGCCAATAGTGGTGGCTTCGCCCCAACCCACATAGCCGTCTTCGGTGGTGATTTTGACCAGGACCAGTGTCTGGGTTTGCATGGTTGCGACAGCCATCTTGTGAGGACGGATCGTCGGTATTTGAACCAGCAAGGTTTCAACTGACTTATACATAATTACGCTTCACATTCTTGCTTTAATGTTTTGACTTGATATACCTTAAAAGAATAATTTTGATTGGTCTAAGATCGATTTAGCATTTTTTTATACTTTAAAGGTATGCAATAATATGGAACTCAGGCATTTGCGTTACTTCGTCGCAGTCGTCGAAGAACAAAGTTTTACCAAGGCGGCAGAAAAACTGTTTATTGCTCAACCACCTTTAAGCAGACAGATACAAAATCTGGAACAGGAACTGGATATTCAGCTCTTTGAAAGAGGTAGCCGACCGCTTAAGACCACAGAAGCAGGTCAATTCTTCTATCAACATGCGGTTAAACTTTTGTCTAATGCGGAAGAAATCAAATCGATGACCAAGCGGATTGGTATCGCGGATCGCACCATTAGCATTGGTTTTGTTGGCTCGTTATTGTTCGGTTTGCTATCGCGTATTGTGTTTCTATTTAAGCAGCAACATCCCCAGCTCAAAATTGAGATGGTTGAAATGAATACTTCAGAGCAGATTCAGGCACTTAAAGAAGGGCGGATTGATGTCGGTTTCGGACGCTTGAGAATTTCAGATCCGGCAGTGAAACGGGTGTTACTGCGTGAAGAAAGGCTGATGGTCGCAGCACATTCCAGCCATTTTCTTTCGCAACGAGATGGCGTGAATCTGGCTGAACTGGTAGATCAGCCACTCTTTTTATACCCGAATAATGGTAAGGCTAATTTTTCTACCCAGGTGCGCGGTATATTTTCCGAGTATGGGCTGGAACCGAAAAATATCCGTGCAGTCAGTGAATTGCAACTGGCGCTTGGTTTTGTGGCTGCTGGAGAGGGTGTCTGTATTGTGCCGGAAAGTGCCCAGAATATTCGGCTGGCTCATTTAAACTTTATCTCTTTATTAGATGAATTTGCGGTTAGTCCGGTCTTTATGGCTATTCGTAATATGGATGAAAGTGAATATATTCGTTATCTGTTTGATGCGGTCTATCAGGTCTATGATCTTGAAGCGATTAAATATGATCGTGCGGTGTTTTAAACAAGATTAAAAACTTTTTAGATGCTATATAAAATAGGTGAAATTATTATTTAATGACTGAATTAAAGTCGTTTTATTTGGATGAATATCATTAAGGCATAGTAAATAAAGCCTTTTCTTGAAGGCAGACTTTATAGGTATAGAAGTATGCCTATTCAGTTTTGGACATTTATGGACATCTTCTGCATTGTGAATCTCATAAATTGAACTTCACAATTAGGAGGTGAAGATGTCTACAAATAAAGTGAATATAAATACGCTGATCGATGAAGCGAAGTTCACGCCTTTTCATTGGGGCGTCCTGATCTGGTGTTTGCTGATCATTATTTTTGACGGTTATGACCTGGTGATTTATGGCGTGGCTTTACCGCTACTAATGCAGGAATGGTCACTCAGTGCAGTACAGGCAGGCATGTTAGCCAGCACCGCTTTATTCGGTATGATGTTTGGAGCCATGAGCTTCGGGACCTTGTCCGATAAACTGGGACGTAAAAAAACCATCATGATCTGTGTCGCGATCTTTAGTGGTTTTACGTTTATCGGTGCCTTTGCAACATCACCTGTCGAATTCGGAATTCTACGTTTTCTTGCCGGACTTGGTATTGGTGGTGTGATGCCCAACGTCGTTGCCCTGATGACGGAATACGCACCGAAGCGGATTCGCAGCACGCTGGTTGCCTTAATGTTTAGTGGTTATGCGATCGGTGGCATGACATCTGCCTTACTTGGCGCATGGCTGGTGCCACAGTTTGGCTGGAAAATCATGTTCTTACTTGCGGGTACTCCTTTACTGTTCCTGCCGATACTCTGGAAATACTTACCAGAATCGTTGATGTATCTGACCAATAAGCAGCAAACGGCTCAAGCGCAAAGCATTATCCAGAAAATCTCGCCAACACAGGTAATTGGATCTGACACCCAGTTTGTTCTGAATGAAGTGCAAAAAGGCGATGAAGCACCTTTAAAAGCATTATTCCAGCAAGGTCGCACATTTAGTACCTTTATGT
The DNA here is from genome assembly GCF_002367915.1 of Acinetobacter sp. UBA3025. Lineage (NCBI taxonomy): Bacteria > Pseudomonadati > Pseudomonadota > Gammaproteobacteria > Moraxellales > Moraxellaceae > Acinetobacter > Acinetobacter sp. UBA3025. The sequence continues at coordinate 4,191 of NZ_DFDO01000014.1, read as the reverse complement.
TCTGGTTGGCATTTTTTATGTGTCTATTAATGGTTTATGCACTGGGTAGCTGGTTACCAAAACTCATGATTCAAGCCGGATATTCACTGGGTGCCAGCATGATCTTCCTGTTTGCCCTGAATATTGGTGGCATGATCGGGGCTGTTGGTGGGGGTTATCTGGCAGACCGTTTCCATATTAAAAAAGTACTGACAATCATGTTTCTTTGCGGGGCAGCTTCTTTAATCCTGCTCGGTTATAACAGTCCGCAATTCGTGCTTTATAGCTTGATTGTAGTGGCCGGTGCAGCAACCATTGGTTCTCAAATTCTGCTTTATACCTTCGTGGCACAATATTATCCATCGACTGTGCGTTCCACCGGCATGGGTTGGGCTTCCGGGATTGGACGTATCGGTGCGATTGTTGGACCGGTACTGACAGGTGCTTTACTCACCATGAATTTACCGCATCAAATGAACTTCTTTGCAATTGCGATTCCCGGTTTGATTGCTGCGCTGGCAATTTTCCTGGTGAACTTAAAAATGTCAGTAGAAGGTCAAGCCCTTGCTAGATCTGAGATTCGCACTGATTCTCTCGCTGAAAAAGCAAGTTAATGGATTAAATATCAATTAATAAAGAAAACACTTCTAATGATAGAGATCGCCATCGTAAGCGGTGGTGATCTGTTGCTAAAATCGAGACGCATAATAAAAAAGTGAGTTTAGGATGAACACGAAACAATTATTTAATAATCAAACAATCACATTAAAACGCACGGTTCTGATGAGCATGATGGCAATGAGTTTAGGGGGCATCAGCTTGGCTACCCAGGCACAAACTGCAGCTCAGTCCAATCAGCAGGAAATTGAGCAGTTGCGTCAAGAGGTTCAAGCTTTACGTGCCTTGATTGAACAGCAGCAGACTCAGACAGCTGCTGTGACTGCACCTGTAGCGGCAACGCCGGCACCTGCAAATACAGCAGTAGCGCCTGCGAGCAAATCTGTGATGAAAATTGCCAGTGGGGCCGAGTTTAATTTATACGGTAATATCCGTGCTGATGCCTCTTATCAGGCTGAGGGCGGTGCAGCGACACGTATGTATAACCAGATTAATGCGGTACCTCTTGAAGGCACAGGTGAACGCAGTGATGAGTTTAAGTCCACGCTTTCAGCCACCCGTTTAGGGATGGATTTTAAAGCGCCCGTGGGTGCTGGGGATAAGGCCTTAAGTGGTAAGGTTGAGGTCGATTTCCTGGGTGGAGCTGGTTTTGATAACCTGCGTATCCGCCATGCCTATATCAGCTATGCTGACTGGTTAATTGGTCAAACCTGGTCAAACTTTGCAACTCCGGACTATATACCTGAGACGGTAGACGCACTGGTTTATGCCGGTGGTTCAATTAAACGGACGCCTCAGATTCGTCATACCAGTACTTTGAGTCCAGCGACCAATCTGGTGCTTGCAGTAGAAGATCCGAAAGATGCGACCATTACGGGAATCAAACAGCGTTTACCTGCCTTAACAGCACGCTTAAACCACAAATTTGCGGATAATCTTTCTGTCAGCGCGCGTGCGATGGGGAATGAAAAACGCGTGAATGAAGATGAAAAAACTGCATGGGGTGTAGGTTTAGGCGCGAAATATGAGTTTGTTCCAGGCACCAGCCTTAAGGCAGATTATTATCATGTCAAAGGTGATAGCAGTTTTGTCTCTTACGCCAATCCAGGTGTCGTTACAGCTGCTAATGGAGATCTTCTACAGAGTGAATTCGACTCAATTACAGTCGGTCTAACGCAGCAGTTTAATGATAAATTGCGTGGCACAGTAGGCTATGGTTATATGAATTTCGACCAAGATAATGGCTATCTTGCTGCTCCTGGTCTGACTCTAACAGCAGTGAACAAAGACCTTTGGCAGGCTTGGGCCAATGTGTTCTATAACCCTACAAAACCGCTGAGTTTTGGCCTGGAATATGTTTATGGTGAACGTGAAGCATTGGGTGCTGCACCAAATGGCAGTACAAAAGGTGAAGATAACCGAGTGAATGCAGTTGCAATTTACAGTTTCTAAGCTCTAGCGATTTTACATAAGAAACCTAAAGCGTGGATGAATTAATCCACGCTTTTTGCATGATTCAGGATCATCTCTGCCAGTACATTGACTGCATTTTCTATCTCAGAGGTCCAGTCAAATGAACAGTTCAGGCGAATATAATTCTGGCTGGTATGTTCCGGTTTAAACAGCAAAGCAGGAGCAATGGCAATATTGTGCTGAATCAGCTGTTCATATAAAACCTGACCATCCAGCTGTTCCGGCAATTTGATCCAGAGAAAATACCCACTGGAATAATAATAAATTTCACAGACTGAATCTAAACGCGCTTTAAGTTCCTGATAAAACTTTTGCTTATACTTTTCTAGTTGCTGTCTTAAATGGCGCAAATGCTTTTCATAATGATGATGGGACAGAAAATCAACCAATGCATTTTGTAATAGCGGACTAACAGTCAAAGTACTCATGAGCTGTAAATGCTGGATTGCATCGGAAAATGGGCCAGCGAAAACCCAGCCGACCCGCGCACCCATGCCCAGAGTTTTAGAAAATGAAGAGCAGTGCAATACCCGTTGATGCTGATCAAAATATTTTACGGAAACCGGTTTATGAGCGCCGTAATTGAGTTCCTGATAGACATCATCTTCAATCAGATATACCTGATATTCATTCAACAGTTCCGCAATTCTTTGCTTGATCTCTGAATTTACCGTAAAGCCAATCGGATTATGCACATTCAGCATCAGCCAGCAAACTTTGATCGGGTACTGTTTTAGGGCTTGTTCAAATGATTCCAGGTCAAAACCAAACTGCGGATGTTCAGGGATTGTGATGACTTGCAAGCCTAAACGTTCAGCCGCCTGCCAGGCACCATAAAAAATGGTTTGCTGGAGCAGGATAAAATCACCCGGTTGAGTCAAAGCCTGTAAAGACAGATTGAGGGCTTCCAATGCACCAGAAGTAATGACAATGTCATCCGAAGTGCAGTTTATGCCTTGTAACTGATAGCGGTTAGCAATCAGTTGGCGTAATTCCTGATTACCCGGTGGCATATGATTTTGATGGCTATAACTGCTTTTTCTTTTGCTATGCTGCGCCAAAATCTGCATAAACCGGCTGTTATATAACAGTTCAGCATTTGGAAAGGCTGAACCAAAAGGCGCAATATTTGGAGTTTGCAGTGACTTTAAATAATTAAATACCACAGAGTTAATTTTAACTTTGGAGTTTAAGCCAATCTGTACCGCGGGTTCTTTGCTGTTATAGGTTTGAGGTCGCTCCGCAATATAGTAGCCAGATTTATCTTTGGCATAGACCAATCCTTGCGATTCAAGCACCTGATAGGCATTAAGCACCGTCATCAGGCTATAGCCGGACAGTTCAGTTTGTTCCCGTAATGAAGGTAATTTGTCATGCGCCTTCCATGCGCCATTTTCAATCATCTGGCGAATATTTTGGGCTAGCTTTTCAGATTTGAACATAAGAAAATAAAATCTAAACTGTACTAATATAATCAGAATTATATTATGAATAAGTTATTAAAATATAACAAATCAAAAAAATAAGTGGCTAACTGTTATATTTTTTTAAATGAATATTGTATCTATACAGCTGATTTAGGTCTGCTGATAATAAAACTCATAACGCCATACCAACCTATGGGTGATCATATGAATTCAGAAGACAACAAAGCACCAAAATATGCGGATAGCAGTATTTCTGATGCAGCATTCAAGAAGATGATTCTCTGGTTTGCACTTTATGCCGGTTTATTCTGCCTCGGCGTTATCTTTGTAGTAAATGCAGACAAAATTATGATGAGCGGCTTTTAAAATTCTCTTCTTCCTGAACACTATCATCGCCCCAATCTAAATTGGGGCTTTTTTTATGCCACACATTACCAGTTTTATTTTCTACTTTTTCTGCATCCACTCTATGACTTTGTCACAATTTGACACTCACAAAGTCAGATTTCCTTGCTAGATTCAGACTGTTTGATGATAAAAATGAATACAGGCTTTTCGCCAGCGCATCATACAGAAATAACAACGATATAGCAGATGGACAAACAACAAGGATAAAGGAGTGAAGCATGCTCGGAAATATGATGTTCCAGCCCTTACTGATCAGCAGCATGATTGAACATGCCGGTCGTTATCA
>NZ_DFDO01000308.1:245-15656 GCF_002367915.1 Acinetobacter sp. UBA3025 | reverse complement strand
TTATAAAGCAGAAACTTTAGCGATTCACGCAGGCTATAGCCCGGAACCTACTACTAAAGCTGTTGCGGTTCCCATTTATCAAACTACCTCATATGCTTTTGACAATACTCAGCACGGTGCAGACCTGTTTGATTTAAAAGTTCAGGGCAATATTTATACCCGTATCATGAACCCAACCACGGCAGTGCTGGAACAACGTATTGCAGCTATGGAAGGCGGGATTGGTGCGCTGGCATTGGCTTCGGGTATGGCTGCGATTACCTATGCGATTCAGACCATTGCTGAAGCGGGTGACAATATTGCTTCAGTGTCTACTTTATATGGCGGCACCTATAACCTGTTTGCGCATACGCTGCCTAAACAAGGGATCGAAGTTCGCTTCTTTGATTATCAAGACCCGGAAGCATTACGTGGCCTAATTGATGACAAGACCAAACTGGTTTTTGTGGAATCAATTGGTAACCCGCTGGGTAATATTATTGACCTCGAAGCGATTTCCAAAATTGCCCATGAATATGGCGTACCAGTCATCGTCGACAATACTGTAGCGACACCAGTCCTACAGAAATCTTTTGATTTCGGTGCCGACATCGTGGTGCATTCACTGACCAAATATATTGGTGGTCATGGGAATTCGATTGGCGGCATTATCGTGGATAGCGGTAAATTCCCATGGGGTCAACATGCCGAGCGTTTCCCTGCTCTGAATACACCTGATCCGAGTTATCACGGTGTTAATTATGTTGAAGCTTTAGGTGAAGCGGCGTATATCGCGCGTGCTCGTGTCGTACCTCTGCGTAATACCGGGGCAGCGATCAGCCCGCAAAATGTATTTTTAATTCTGCAAGGCTTGGAAACTTTGAGCCTGCGTATGGAACGTCATACTGAAAATGCGCTGAAGGTTGCAGAATATTTGCAACAGCATCTAAAAGTAAAATGGGTCAATTATGCCGGTCTGAAAGATCACCCGCAGCATGCTTTGGCACAAAAATATGTGAAAGGTAAACCGTCTGCCATTCTGACTTTTGGTGTAGAAGGTGGCCGTGAAGGCGGTGCCCGTTTTATCGATGCCCTGCAACTGTTCACCCGTCTGGTCAATATTGGGGATGCTAAGAGTCTCGCCTGTCATCCTGCAACCACCACCCACCGCCAGCTCAATCCTGAAGAGCTTAAATCAGCAGGTGTGAGTGAAGATATGGTTCGCTTATCGATCGGAATTGAACATATTGATGACCTGATTGCGGATCTAGAACAGTCTCTTGCAGCAGTTTAAGCGCCATTTTAAAGCAAAAAACTCCAGCAAAAATGCTGGAGTTTTTTTATTTATTTTTTTGAATACAATCACTTGCTTTGTGATTTATTTTTATGATAAAAATCAATTGAAACGGCGAACACAAATAGAGCAATTACTCTAATTTTTTATTTTATTTTCAATAGTTTAATGTATAGATTTTCTTAAATAATTAGTTATCATATTAGTACTCATCTTCGCTCTTATCTCTGTTAGAGCCATCTTTGATTTTTTAATAAAAATAATTTGAACGCAGTCTTCAAATTAGGGATAACAAACGTGAAAACTAGACTACAGAAACAATTGGAAAAACGTATTGCAGGTAAAACTGTTCTCATTACAGGCGCATCCAGTGGTATAGGTTTAACGACGGCACATCAGCTGGCAGATGCTGGCGCACATGTTTTACTGGTCGCGCGTACCAAAGACACCCTAGAACAAGTAAAAAAAGAAATTGAATCCAAAGGCGGTAAAGCTTCGGTATTTCCATGTGATCTCAACAATATGGAATCCATTGATGAAGTGTCCAAACAGATTATTGCTTCAGTCGACCATATCGATATCCTGATTAACAATGCGGGCCGCTCGATTCGCCGTGCGGTGCATGAATCAGTAGATCGTTTTCATGATTTTGAACGTACCATGCAGCTAAATTATTTTGGTGCAGTGCGCCTGGTGATGAATATCCTGCCGCAAATGATGATTCGCCGTGCAGGTCATATCATCAATATCAGCTCGATTGGTGTATTGGCGAACGCCACCCGCTTCTCGGCTTATGTCGCATCTAAAGCGGCACTGGATGCTTTCAGCCGCTGTCTGTCTGCAGAAGTCCATTCACATAAAATTGCAATCACTTCAATTTATATGCCTTTGGTTCGTACACCAATGATCGCACCGACCAAGATGTATAAATATGTGCCTACCCTGTCTCCGGAACAGGCAGCTGAACTGGTTGCTTATGCGATTGTGAAACGTCCGAAGAAAGTCGCAACCAATTTGGGACGTCTGGCTTCGATTACCTATGCGATTGCACCAGACATCAACAATGTCCTGATGTCGATCGGTTATAACCTGTTCCCAAGCTCTTCAGCATCAGTGGGTCAGCCACAAAAACTGAACTGGGTGCAAAAGGCCTATGCACGGATCTTCCCGGGCGAGCACTGGTAATTTCTTCAAGAATATTCCGGCCGCCTACTGGCGGCTATTTTATTTCTGTACTTTAGCGATTCAGCCGCTCAGGTTTATAATCTGAATGCGCCCAACGACACATCCTGTCTTTTCAGGCACAGATTTTTGCCGCAAATGCGACGAGATCACGTACACTATGGACGGATATTTCCTATCCATCTTTTTATATTCTGATTCAATTAATGGAAACCCTTATGAACAACGTGCAATGGCTCGATGAAGTAAAATTTAACGAACAAGGTCTGATCCCTGCCATTGCCCAGCACCATCAAACTGGTCGTGTATTGATGGTCGCCTGGATGAATCGTGAAGCGCTAGCTTTAACTGCCGAAAAAAATCAGGCGGTCTATTTCTCCCGTTCGCGCAACAAGTTATGGCATAAGGGCGAAGAATCTGGTCATTTCCAGACCGTGCATGAAATCCGTCTGGACTGTGATGCGGACGTGATTATTTTACAGATTGAACAGCATGGTGGCATTGCCTGCCATACCGGCCGTGAATCATGTTTCTATCGTAAACTGACACCGAATGGCTGGGAAATTGTCGATGCACAAATCAAAGATCCTGCTGCAATTTACGGTGAAAAATCAACAAATCCTCACACCCTTGCTATGAATGCCTCAACCGCTCAGTCTGAACAGGTTGAAGTCTTGTCATACTTGGGCGAGATGATGGCAGAGCGTAAGAAAGCTGATCCGGAATCCTCTTATGTGGCCAAGCTGTACCATAAAGGCCTCAACAAGATTCTGGAAAAAGTCGGTGAAGAAAGCTTTGAAACCGTGATCGCGGCTAAAGATTTCAAAACTGAAGCCTCTGAAGACAACAAGAATGACCTGATCTATGAAGTAGCTGATCTGTGGTTCCATACCATTGTCATGCTTGGTTATTTTGACCTTGATCCACAACTGGTCCTGAATGAACTGGCACGCCGTCAGGGTCTATCCGGTCTGGTTGAAAAAGCCAATCGTCAACATTAAGTCGTGAATGAATCTACCTGTGTCTGATCTGCAAAAACCCAAAGCGACCTATGAGCAGGCCACTGCCATTGATAACGCACGTCTGGGAAAATCTTTTAAAGTCATTGCCTATGCGGGCACAGGTAAAACTACGACCCTGCAAATGATCAGTGATGCCATGCCGGAACGGCGTGGCATGTATCTGGCGTTTAATAAATCCATTGCCTCAGAAGCACAAAACAAGTTTCATCGTGGTGTCGACTGCCGTACTTTCCACTCCCTGGCTTTTCGCAGTGTTCCACGTGGAGTCACGGATAAACTACGCCTACCGCGTTTAAGTCCAAGCTTTATTGCCAAAGAATATCGCCTTGAACCGATGACCTTGCGCCGGATGATGGGCGGACGTTATGAAAAATATGTACTGATGCCTTCGCGTCTGGCCAGTCTGGTCGCGAATGCAGTTGGCTATTTCTGCTCAACCAGTTCGCAATATCCCGCCCCGCGACATATTCAGGCACCGAGCTGGCTACACCCAGATGATATTGAAGCATTGCAAAAGAAACTTTATCCAGCAGTTGAACGGCGTTGGTTAGAGTCAATTGATCCCAATCATCAGGCCGGGATTGGGCATGATATTTACCTGAAACTTTGGGCATTGTCTGAGCCCAATATTCCTGCCGACTATGTGCTGTTTGATGAAGCACAGGATGCCGATCCGCTAATGCTCGGAATTTTGCTAAAACAGCGTAGCACTCAGGTCATCTATGTCGGTGATGCACATCAGCAGATTTATGCCTGGCGTGGTGCAGTGAATGCCATGCAGCAGCTGCCACTACCTGAATCTCGTCTGACCACTTCATTCCGTTTCGGGCCTGAAATTGCGCTGAATGCTAATGCCATTTTAGGAGCATTGAATGAAACTGTGCCCCTACTCGGTAATCCGCACTTAAATTCCAAAGTGGTCAATAAACCACATACCAAACTACGCGATGCGATTCTATGTCGGACCAATGCGCGTGCTATGGAACTATTACTTGCCGGTTTAGTACGTGGCGATAAAGTCAGCCTGCAAGCGGATCATATCAAATTAAACCGTTTTGTTGATGCCGCCGCGATGCTGAAACAAGGCAAGCGTGTGGTTGATGTACCTGAGCTGGCCTGGTTTAATTCCTGGCATGATGTGCACGAGTACTGCGAGACCAATGAAGGTAGTGATATCAAACCTTTAGTCAAACTGGTTGATGAACATGGTACTGATCCCCTGAAAACTGCTCTCGCCAAAATCACTCCAATCGGGCAAGCAGACTACATTATCTCTACCGCGCATAAGGCCAAAGGTTTGGAATGGGATCGGGTACACATTGAGGATGACTACCAGTTCAAGCTGAACGAGAAAGACCATAAAATTAGTGACGAAGAGTTACGTCTGCTGTACGTGGCCTGTACTCGTGCTAAAGTAAGCTTAAATATTCATCACATTTATGACCTCATTCAACAACTGAAAATCAGGATGCCACAGTCACTGCGCCAAGCCGTCGGCTAAGGTAAAACATAGATGTAAAAAATCACGCTACAGGTGATCCATGCACATCGAAAAAATACAACTTAAACATGCTCTGCACTTTTCTAATATCCAGCTTGATTTTGATCTGCAAAAAACACCTGTGACTTTAATTCTAGGTGATCAGGGTTCGGGTAAAACCACCTTGCTGCGCTTGAGTTATCAGGCTTTGACCTGGTTTTCTGCCCGTTTTCGTGACTTGCGTACCGCAGGTTTAAGCATGCTGGATCAGGATATCCTGCAAAATCGTCTGCAATCCAAAATTGATATCCAGGTGCGTTTTCCTGACGATTTGAGGTCATTGCCTGAATCAGCACAGGGAGAAGCTGCCCAATCCTGTTCTTGGCAGTTATACAAAACTTTAAATAGTCAGGGCATTGGCTTTGCCAAAGCGGAAACCCAGCAACTCGATACCATGGTGAATCTTTATCAGAAGGCAAGACAACATGACCCTTTGCTCGGCTTGCCTATGGTCGCCTATTATCCGGCTGAACGCTTCGTCAATGAAATCAATTTACTCAGCAAAAATAATCAGGCCATTTTTCAGACTGCGCATGCCTATGAAATTACTGCTATCCCTTTTACGACTTTTGCACGTTTCTTTGAATGGTTTCGTGAAATCAGTGATATCGAAAATGCACAAAGTGCCAAGATCATTGACCAGATTCTAGATCAGGCGCTACAGCAATCGGATGATATACAGGTAGATCAGCTGGTCCAGCAAATTGAAAAAGCTAAAGCACATATGCATAAACCGAGCCTGACTGCCTTGCGTAAAGCTTTATCCATTGTACTACCAGAACTTAGCCAGATTTATCTGGACTACCAGCCCAAGCTGCAATTGATGGTGCGTTATCAGGATCACACCTTTAGCTTTCAGCAGTTGTCGAGCAGTATCCGGAACTGGATTGCACTGGTGGGAGATGTTGTACGGCGCCTTTGTCTGCTTAATCCGCACAGCTTATTTCCCTGTCAGGAAGGTACTGGCATTTTACTGATTGATGAAATTGATCATCAACTGGATCAGGACATGGCCGCCGTCATTTTACCGCGTCTGCATCAGGCGTTTCCTAACTTGCAGATTATTGTGACTGGAAACCGGCCGGAATTGCTGGAGCAGGCTCAGGATTTTCAATGTCTAAAACTGGAAAATAAACAGTTGCATCCCATCCATCTAAATCCAATGCAGGTTCAGTATGATCATTTTTATGCAGAGTTGCCGCTTGAGATGAGCCAAAATCATTCAGATATAGAAAAAGTTGAAGATGCACTTCAGGAACCAGAAATAGTCAACTTGACGGCTCAGTCTGTTTTGCAACTGATTCAGGAACAGCTAAGCACAGAACAGCAGCAAGAACTTTTACAACTGTTGAGTCAAGATAATTCACAAAGCCTGCCTCAATCTTCTTAACTAGTGCTGAAACGATAATGCAATTTAAAAATTAAAATCAGGATGCAAGAATAGGTTTTGATTTTCTGCATTTCTGATCAAGAAGTTATAAATTTTTATCAATAAATGCAGGGAGTTTGATCTTTATTTTCGGTCAAATTTGTACGAGATGTTCAAGCATGCACCCCATATCAAAACCAAGCTTACGTATAATCTACAAGTTCTACATAAAAAGATTGATGTTGTGGTTATCCTGTAATATGATCGGTTTTACTTGCAATTTTCGTTGTAAAATCGGAATTTGCTATCGTTTATAAGTTGCGCAATACAACTGTTTTATTCTGTTTGAATATCATTCTGGCTTTCAAGATCGAGAAGTTTTGGGTCGCTCTTTGTGGTCCTGTAATCCTTGAAAGATAAAGATTCACCCTAGGTTGACCTTAACCTATATCACGACAATGGATACGAGTGTGCTGCCAATTATTATATTGTTACCGTTAGTATTAGGCACAACCCTTGTCTCGTGGCTGAAGCAATTTTCACGCGGGGTAACGGCTTTAGGAGCAATTGCCGTCAGCCTCAGCAGTTTCTTATTACTGTTGAGTCAGGCGCCTGCTGTATTTAATGGAACGGTAATTACCCAGACCTGGTCCTGGCTACCCCAGCTTGGAATCGATTTCAGTTTCCGGCTGGATGCTTTGGGCATGCTGTTTGCTCTGCTGATTAGTGGGATTGGTACCCTGATTTATATCTATGCCTATTACTATCTCAGCCCTAAAAACTCCCTGAGTAAACTGTATTTCCTGCTGATGCTGTTTATGGCAGCGATGCTCGGCATTTCATTGTCTAATAATCTTCTGATTCTCCTGATCTTTTGGGAACTCACCAGTATTTCTTCCTTTCTGCTGGTCGGTTACTGGAGCAATTATGAAGCGGCTCAACGCGGCTCACGCATGGCTCTGACCATTACCGGGATGGGCGGCTTATCTATGCTGGGTGGTTTTATTCTGCTCGGACAGATGACGGGTACCTATCAGATTGACCAGATCCTGATGATGGGTGGACAGATTCAGGCGCATGCTCTATTTGTACCGACATTATTATTAATTTTACTCGGTGCTTTTACCAAAAGTGCGCAGTTCCCGTTTCACTTCTGGTTACCAAATGCGATGGCTGCACCGACGCCGGTGTCTGCCTATCTGCACTCTGCCACCATGGTCAAAGCAGGCCTGTTTTTAGTTGCACGTTTATTGCCGATTTTTGCAGGCGCGGCACTGTTCCATAATATTGTTACTTTTATCGGGTTATTTACCCTGTGTGTGGCAGCGTTCTTTGCCATCTTTAAAGAAGATCTGAAAGGTCTGTTGGCCTATTCAACTATTAGCCATTTAGGCCTGATCATGTGTCTGCTGGGTATTGGCTCACCACTAGCCGTCGCAGCAGCAATTTTCCATATCATTAACCATGCAACCTTTAAAGCTGCCTTGTTCATGATTGCCGGGATTATTGACCATGAATCCGGTACCCGGGATCTGCGAAAATTGTCTGGTCTTTGGCAAATGCTACCTTTTACCGCAACGCTGACCATGATCACCGCTGCCTCCATGGCTGGTATTCCATTCACCAATGGTTTCTTGTCCAAAGAGATGTTCTTTACCGAACTGGTCGCAAACTTAAGTGGCCCAGTCATGGTGGGTGCAGCCATTGCAGGAACACTGGCCGGAATTTTCGCTGTCGCCTATTCGATTCGTCTGGTACATGGCGTATTTTTTGATGGTCCGTTAGGCCAGCAAGTCCCAAATAAAGATGCGCATGAGCCGCCATTCGGTATGCGTGCACCGGCTATTTTACTGGCTTTCCTGTGTATCGCAGTTGGTCTGCTACCAGGATTGCTGGTCGAAAAGATTGTAAATAGCACCACACAAGCGTCAACCCAGAATTTCGCCTTTGAAGGAACTCACCTCGCCCTCTGGCACGGTATTAATCTGCCTTTGGTGATGAGTATCATCGCGATATTCGGCGGTGCAATTTTCTATTTTGCACTGGCCAAAGGCGGTGCGATCCGGGAAATTGATCTGGATCCAAAACTGGGCAAACTGCAAGGCCGTGTATTGTTTGATCTGTTCCTGAAAAATCTGTTACTGAATTCACGACGTTTCCGCCGTGCGACTGAAAATGGCAAATTGCAAAGTTACATTTTGTGGATTGTGCTGTTTACGATTGGCCTGGTGGGCTATCCACTTGTAGTCAATGGGATCGACACCGGTAGCCGCGAACTGACCCATGCTCCAGTGCTTGCCATCGTTCTATGGTTACTGCTGTTCTCAGCCTGCTGGATGATGCTGTGGTTCCATCATGAACGGATTAAAGCCATCCTGATCAGCGGTGCGGTCGGTCTGGTCGTCACCATGGTTTTCATTGGTTTTTCAGCACCCGATCTGGCTTTGACCCAGATTACAGTCGATGTAGTAACGACGGTTCTGCTACTAATGAGCCTGTCACTCCTGCCACAACTCACGCCTTATGAATCCAGCCCGACCCGACGCTGGCGAGATGCAGTGATTGCAGTCTGCGGAGGTCTAGGAATTGCAACAGTTGCCTGGCTGGTTATGACACGTGACCATAATTCAATTTCCTGGTTCTTCATCCAACAATCGATTCCGCTTGGTGGCGGTACAAACGTCGTCAATGTAATTCTGGTCGATTTCCGTGGTTTCGATACCTTCGGCGAGATTACCGTACTTGGGATTGCTGCCATTGGGGTACTGAGTCTGATGGACGGTATGCGTGCCCATGGCACCACCATTACCCAAGGCCTGACTTACCGTTTTAACCCCTCCCCTTTGATGCTGCGTATTACAGCATCGTGGATTTTACCGGTAGCCCTGGTGGTTAGCCTATATATCTTTATGCGCGGCCATAATCTTCCGGGTGGCGGTTTTATTGCCGGTCTGGTCACCTCATTGGCCTTGATCATTCAATACGTTGCCATTGGTCAGGATCATGCAGAAAAAATGCTGGGAGCTAAATCTGGACGTCTCTATGAAATCTGGATTGGTATCGGCCTGACTATTGCAGGCCTAACCGGTATCGCAGCCTGGTTCTGGTCACGTCCATTCCTGACCAGTGCCCATATTCATGTCCATCCGCCATTACTTGGCGATATGCATCTGGCTTCTGCTGCACTATTTGATGTCGGTGTCTATGTCACCGTAGTCGGTGCGACCATGCTGATGATTTCCGTTCTGGGTGACTCCCGTCACTCCAGTATGACTGGCCCAGTACCAAGAGGATAATAGAATGATTAGTTTAGAACTTTTATTAGCCTCAGCAATTGGCCTACTTACTGCCACCGGGATCTATCTGATTCTGCGGGCACGTACCTTTCCGGTCGTCCTTGGACTGGCCATGATTGGTTATGCAGTGAACCTGTTTTTATTTGCCATGGGCCGTATTCAGATGAATTCGCCTGCAGTGCTCACCGAAACCACGCAGGTCACCGATCCTTTACCTCAGGCCTTGGTTTTAACCGCAATTGTAATCGGTTTTGCCACCACCGCCTTTATTGTACAGCTGGCCTTACGTAGCCGTTATGAATCAGGAACAGATCACGTTGATTCCAAAGAAGAGATACCGCAACATGACCCACGTGAGGATGAGCCGTAATGACTGATCTTCTCAACTTCTTGAATCAACACACCCCTATTTTCAGTATTCTTTTACCGGCGTTTACTGCCTTTATTTTAGTACTGTTAGGTAACCCAGGTTCCGGTTCTCTGATTACCGACTGGCGTCAGCCTTGGCGTCGTAGCGTGAGTCATATTTCGACCCTATTGGGTTTGATTATGGCGATTGGCTATCTGATCAATAGCAGTCAAGGGCAAATTAGTGTCTACACTTTAAGTGAATGGGCCGCCCCTTTTGGTATTGTGCTGGTCCTGGACCAGCTCTCTGCCTTGATGCTGGTACTGACCTATACACTCGCTTTGCCAATCGTTTGGTATGCCAGTAAAGAATGGGATATTCGCGGGCGCTATTTCCACGCCATGGTCCATTTTCTGTTAATGGGGCTTAGTGGTGCCTTCCTGACCGGTGACTTGTTTAACCTGTTCGTGTTCTTCGAGATCTTGTTAATGGCATCCTATGTCCTGCTTTTGCATGGGCAAGGCAAGGCACGCTTCCAGCTCGGTGTACATTATGTGGCTATTAACCTGCTCGCTTCTGCCATGTTCCTGATCGGACTCGGGATGATTTATGGCAGTGTCGGCAGCCTGAATATGGCTGATGTTGCTCGTCTGATGCCAACTCTGGCAGGTGACGAACATAAGCTGGCCGTTGCAGGCGGACTGATGCTATTTGTGGTGTTCGGGATCAAGGCTGCCATGTTACCGGTAGGCCTGTGGCTTCCTAAAACGTATGCTGTTGCAACTACTCCGGTGGCTGCCCTGTTTACCATCATGACCAAAGTCGGGATCTACGCAATTATCCGGGTCAATGGCACTGTATTTGATGATGAATATAGCCATCAGATCCTGATGAACTGTCTGCTGGTCATTGGGGTGATTACCTCACTGTATGGCGCATTTGGTGCAATTGGAACTGAACGTCTACGTCGTTTTGTCGGCTTTATGATCCTGTCTTCAGTCGGGACTATTCTTATTGCGATTGCCATGAACAGCACCCAGGCTTGGGCAGGTGCCTTGTACTATATGGTGCACAGTACCCTGATTGGCGCAGCCTTTTATATCCTGTGTGGCTGGATTACTTCACAACGCGGTGAATTTAAAGATCACTTTAAAATTGCACCACAGATGAAACAGAATACTTTGGTTTCTATTGTGTATTTCATCATTGCCTTGATGATGGCCGGCTTGCCACCTTTCAGTGGCTTCTTCGGTAAAGTGTTTATCCTGCAAGCTTCAGGACAGTCTGAGCATCAAATGCTGATTATCTTTACGGTTCTACTGGTCAGCTTACTGAGTATTCTAGCTTTTACCCGGGTCGGTTTTATTCTGTTCTGGCGTTCAAGCCGACCGGAACAGGATGAAAATTCTGAAGAATTCAGCAAATATGAAGCCTTACCCAGCAAGGCACCGGCACGAAATGACCGGGTCATTTATCTGTTATTGCTCAGTCTGACAGCCTATGTTGTTTTTGCTGCACCGATTTATCAATATAATTATCAGACCGCAGCACAGATTAAGACCAATCCGATTTATGAAGCAGCACTGTTAAAACGTGATGCTGAAGGTAAGTTTATTAGTGTACAGCCATTTGATCCGGGTTATTTACCAGAAACCAAATACGGTGGTGAAACGCCTGATCCAAATGCGCATCTGATTCCTTATGTCATTTCAGAAAACACCTTAAATGGCGATCATATTTCTGAATTTAAACAACGTCAGATTGATAAGCAGTATATTGAACAGAACAAATACGACGACAATCAACTTAAACCGGCGGAGGGACTTTAATGGCTGAATCATTACTTCAACGCTGGTTTCCTCATCCTTTCGTTTCTGTGATTGTGGCGATGAGCTGGGTCATGCTGGCCCATAATATGGAAGCCGGCACAGTGCTCATGGCACTATTTCTGGCCATCTTGATTCCGAGAATGGTCGCCCCTTTCATTGATTACACGCCGAATATCCGGTGGATCCCGGCGATGCGCCTGTTTTGGATCGTTGTTTGGGACATCATTGTCGCTAATATTAAAGTCGCGATTTTAGTACTGGGACCGACCAAAAATCTGCATCCAAAATGGTTTCGTGTTCCTCTGGATACCGAGCATGAAGAAGTGAATACTTTGCTGGCAATGATTATTACCACCACACCAGGTACAGTCTCTGCGGGGATTGATCAGGATCGTGGCGATATTCTGGTGCATGCCTTAAGCACGGATGATGAAGAGGCCGAAATCGAAACCATCAAACAGCGCTATGAACAACCTTTGATTAAAATTTTTAGCGCACAATCAGGAGCTGAAGCATGACCATTCTGCCTTATGCATTGCTGATTTGTCTGGGTGCTGTCACGATTTCCATGTTACTGTGTCTGATCCGACTGGTTATGGGCCCCTCAATCGTTGACCGTCTGCTGGCACTGGACACCCTATTTTTAAATGCAACCTGTCTGGTGGTGATTCTGGGAATCTACTGGAGCAGCACTTTCATGTTTGAAGGTGCCCTACTGGTGGCCATGCTGGGCTTTGTTTCTACCGCTGCCCTTGCCCGCTATTTCACCACTGGACATGTCATCGACTAGGAGTTTTTAAATGCCTTTAATTTTAGAAATACTAGTTTCGATTTTTTTATTGATTGGCGCGTTTTTTATGCTGGTGGGTGGCATTGGGATGATACGTCTACCCGACCTTTTTATGCGTCTGCATGCACCGACTAAATCCAGTACCTTAGGCCTGGGAAGCTTTCTGATCGCTTCTATTATTTTTTCGGCTATCTATGGTCGTTTAGGTTTTGCTGAAATACTGATTACCCTGTTTGCCTTCATTACTGCACCGGTATCTGCCAACCTGATGGCGCAAGCGGCCTTGCATTTACGTTTGCGCTCGATGAGTGGTGAAGTGCCAGAAACACTAGAACGTCCATTGCCTTGGCAGAAAACCCGCCGTCGTGCATTTTATGAAAAGAAAATGAATGACCAGGATTCAAAGTAATAGTTAGCCAGCTCTACTTAAAAGTTCAACAATAAAAAAGCCACCCTAAGGTGGCTTTTTTATTGCGCTTTATAAAAGCTTATTCTTCATCTTTCTTGTCTTCAGCAGGAGGTAAATCCTTCACTGCTTCAGCAATCAGACCAAACATATAGTTACCATATGCATTGGTTTTGTCGTAATGGAAACGTAGACGAGGTGTAATACGTGTCTTGATTCGACGACTCAGTTCATGGCGCAGGAACCCTGATGCCTTATTCAGGACATCCAGTGTTTCTTTATTAGCGGCTTCACTTTGCTCATCACCAAGTTCACGACCCATTACTGTGACATAAACTTCTGCATATCCTAAGTCTGGGCTCACCTTCACGGCTGAGATGGTCACCAGACCACCCAGACGTGGATCTTTCAGCTCCTGACGGATCAGTTCAGACAACTCGCGTTGTACCGTATCCGCCATACGCTTCAGACGTTGACTACCCGCCATTAAAGACTCCGTTTAATCAATTGCACATCATACACTTCGATCTTGTCGAGAGGTTTGATGTCTTTATAGCCTTTCACCGCAAGACCACATTCCATACCGGCACGAACTTCTTCCACCACTTCTTTGTAGCGACGAAGAGATTCTAGCTCGCCCTGGAAGATCACCACGTCATCACGTAATACGCGAATCGGTTTGTTACGGTGTAATACGCCTTCAAGCACCATACAGCCTGCTGCAGCACCGAATTTGCTTGAGTGGAACACTTCACGCACTTGAGCAACACCCAAGATGGTTTCACGGTGTTCAGGAGCAAGCTTACCGCTCATCGCTGCTTTCACGTCATCAATCAATTGATAGATCACTGAGTAGTAACGAATGTCGATACTGTCTGCATCTGCTTTTTGACGTGCAGTATTGTCGGCACGTACGTTAAAGCCAAGAAGAACCGCTTCTGAAGATTCAGCAAGTGTGACGTCAGATTCAGTAATAGCACCAACACCAGAACCGATGATACGTACTTTTACTTCATCCGTTGAAAGCTCAGCCAATGCAACATGCAGCGCTTCCAATGTACCGCGTACATCAGTTTTTAATACCACATTGACGATCGGCACATCTTTTTTGCCCATAGACGCCATGATGTTTTCAAGACGCATTGCAGATTGACGTTCAAGACGTTTTTGACGTTCACGATCCATACGCGCATCGGCAACTTCACGTGCTTTCTTCTCGTCATTCACAACAAGAACTTCGTCACCTGCCATCGGCGCTTCTGGAAGACCCAGAATTTCAACTGGAATCGAAGGACCTGCAGACTTGATACGTTTACCGTTTTCATCGGTCATGGCACGAACGCGGCCATAAGATGAACCAGCAAGAACCAGGTCACCCACTTTCAGCGTACCGTTTTGTACAAGAATAGAAGTCACTGCACCGCGGCCTTTATCAACACGCGCTTCAATCACAACACCTTGTGCCGCACCTTCTTCAGACGCCTTCAATTCAAGCAATTCAGACTGAATTAAAATCAAGTCAAGAAGTTCGTCAATACCCGCACCAGTATGTGCAGATACTTTCGCGACAGGAACGTCACCACCCCATTCTTCAGGTACGATTTCTTTGGTGGTCAATTCGTTCAATACGCGATCTGGATCAGCAGAGTCTTTATCCATCTTGTTGATTGCAACAATGATTGGCGTACCCGCTGCACGTGCGTGATCGATTGCTTCTGCAGTTTGTGGCATCACGCCATCATCTGCTGCAACAACCAGAACTACGATATCAGTCGCTTTGGCACCACGTGAACGCATTGCAGTAAACGCTGCGTGTCCCGGAGTATCAAGGAATGTGATAATACCTTTATCCGTGGTTACATGGTAAGCACCGATATGCTGGGTAATACCCCCTGCTTCGCCTTGCGCCACTTTAGCACGACGAATACGGTCCAGAAGCGATGTTTTACCATGGTCAACGTGACCCATGATAGTCACAACTGGCGCACGAGTAGTTTGCGCACCACGTGCTTCTTCAGCCTGTTCAAGCAGGTTATCTTCGACTGCAGTTTCAGAAACCAGTACCGGGTTATGACCCATTTCTTCAACCACAAGTGCCGCGATTTCCTGATCGATTGCCTGGTTTTGAGTAACCAGTTCACCCATTTTCATCAGTGACTTGATGACTTCACGAACCTTAACCGCCATTTTCGCAGCAAGGTCAGCAACGACAATCGTTTCACCGATTTCAACGTCATAAACCTGTTTTTTCACTGGCTTTTCAAAACCATGCTTGTTCGCTTGGCTAGATTTCAAACCACGTTTGTGTGAGTTATCACGGAAAGACTGCTCTTCACCACGACGACCACCTTTCTT